>JAJZQZ010000006.1 GCA_021802965.1 Actinomycetes bacterium | reverse complement strand
CCCACGCCTGATCGACAAGGCGCCGGGGTGCGAGCGAGCCCCCGTCAGGGCACGAGCAGCACCGGGATCGTCAGTTGGTGGGCCACCCGGGCACTGACGCTGCCAAGCAGGAGGCCGCGAAGCTCACCATGCCCGCGCTTGCCCATGACCACCAGGTCGGCCTCGACCACGTGGGCCTGGTTGACGATCACCTCGGCAGCCGAACCCAGCACCACTTTGGTCTCAACGCCCACCCCCGCCTCCTGGAAGAGGGCCTCGCCCGAGGCGAGCGCGGCCGCCCCTTGGTCTTCGATGTACTGGTCTATGACGTCGTCCGCCACGCCGGCGGCCATCACCAGGGATTGAGGCACGGGGACCGCGGTCAGGAGCACCACCTCCGCATGCTGCTCGGCCGCCAGACGTGCCGCCACTCGGACGGCCTTGAGAGCTGATTCGGAACCATCGGTCGGAACCAAGATGCGCGAGAACACGGCTCACCCCTCCTCTGCGAGGGCATCGGACGGCCAAGAGGTGGAGGATACCGGGGTCGAACCGGCGACCTCCGCCGTGCAAAGGCGGCGCTCTCCCAACTGAGCTAATCCCCCACGGCGCGACGTGCTGCGCACGCCCCGCCGTTCATGTTAACACGGAGGCTGAGCCTCGGGGCGAGACGCTACTCCGCGCCCATGCCCGAATCATTCCTAAAGAGGAACTGTTCTATGGTCGATACAAAGTGCGCACTTTCATCAGCGGATCAGGAGGCTGCTGAAAATCGAAGACTTGGTAGCAAGAACGCGACGGACGGCGAAGTGTCATTTTTCAGCAGCCTACAGGGGGCGGAGGTTCATGTCTCGTAGCGGACACGCGGTGACGAGCGTGTCGGGTCCCGCCGGCGCGGCGCGGCCGGTCGCCGGTTCACTTCGTCGGAGGGCGGCCCTGTGACCTCGATTCGGCGACGCCTTGCTGACCTGCGGATTTCGAGCAAGATCATCCTGCCCCTGTTCCTGGTGCTCCTGGTCGCCGTGGCCATCACTGCGCCGCTGACCAGCCGCTGGATCGGCAAACAGTACGAGACCGGCGCGCAGGAGAAGCTCACGGACAACCGGCGGGCCGTGGAGATGCTGCTCGCCAACTGGGGTGAGGATGTCTCCGCTACCGTGTCGCACATCGCCGACGAGGCCAGTGAGCTGGGCTCCCAACCAGACGACCTCGAGTCGATCGTCAAATCCGAGGTGCAACGGAAGCGACTCGACTTCGCGACCGTGACCCTGCCCGACGGACAGATCATCGGGCAGGGTGCCACCGGTGCTCCTCCCGATTCTTCTGTGCCCATGGGCTTCATCCGGACCAAGAACGGGTGGGCGCTCCAGGCGAACCGGGTGGCGGACAGCGCGGACGGCAAGATAGCTGTGAGCGGCGGAAAGCTCTTGAGCGACGATTATCTGGGCCAGCTACGGGCGGCAGCGGGCGAGGATATGCAGGTCGCGGTCTCCCTCGGAGGCGAGATCATCGGGACCTCAGACGGCGACCACGGCGCCCAGGCATGCAACGGCTGCCACTCGGCCGCTAGAGTCGACCCGAGCGGAAGCAGCGCGGGCAAGCTGACCGTGACTCGAGCCGACATGCGGGGCACGCCATACATGCTGCTGCACTCCCCGCTGACGGTGGACAAGAAATCGTACGGCACCTACACGGTCCTTCTGCCCCTGGCGAAGATGCAGGCCAGGCAGCGCACCGCCACCTACTACATCTACGGAGCCGGCTTGATCCTCTTCCTCCTCATCACGGGGGTCGAGACCTTCATCAGTCGCTCTATCACCCGACCGATCCGGCGGCTCGCCGACGTCAGCAAGGACATAGCCGCGGGCAACCTGTCGCGGCAGATCGACCCGGCCGGCAACGACGAGGTGGGGCAGCTCTCGAGCTCGGTCGCCACCATGACCCAGCACCTCTCCGGCCAGCTGCAGGAGCTCGGGCTGCTGCACCAGGTCAGCCTTGCAGCGAACAGCTCCCTGGATCTGGACTACGTGCTCGAGACCCTCCTCGAAAGCGCCGTAAAGGTGCTCGACGCCGACGGGGGCTCCATCATGCTCGTCGACCGGTCTCGCCGCCAACTGGAGGTGAAGGTCGCCCGCGGTCGTTCGGCTTTCAGCATCATGGACGAGACGGTGGACCTCGACGACGGTCCCGCGGGGTGGGTCGTCAGGAACCGACGCCCCCTGCTCCTGCCCGACGACCAAGGCGAGCACGTCGAAGGCTCGATGGGCCACCCGGAGATCTCGTCGAGCGTCAGCGTGCCCATCGAGACCCGGGAGGGCGTCCTCGGGGTACTCAACCTCAACATCCTCACGCCGGGGCGAGTGTTCGACAGGCACACGGTCACCTTCGCGCGCACCCTGGCCAACCACACGGCCATGGCCATCGACAACTCGCGGCACCACCAGGAGATCAACCTGCTCTACACGGGCCTGATCCGCGCGCTCGCCAGCACCATCGACGCGAAGGACCGCTACACCTTCGGTCATTCCGAGATGGTGGCGCGGTACGCCGGGCTCATCGGTGGCCGCATGGGCTTCGAGGGCGCCGCACTCAAGGGCCTCGAGACCTCGGCGTACCTGCACGACATCGGCAAGATCGGCGTCCGGGACGCCGTCCTGACCAAGCCGGGCTTGCTGACCCCGATCGAGCGGCGCGTGGTCGAGACGCACCCGCTGGTGGGTGCACAGATACTGCAACAGATCGTCTTCCCGTGGCCCGTCATCGACGCCGTGCGCCATCACCACGAGCGGTGGGACGGCGGCGGCTACCCGGATAGGATCATCGGCGACGACATCCCCCTGAACGCCCGCATACTGTCGGTCGCCGACTCCTTCGACGCCATGACGTCGAACCGCCCCTACCGCGCCGGCCGTACGTTGGAGGAGGCCATCGAGGAGTTGCGGCGGTGCGCCGGAAGCCAGTTCGATCCCCACATCGTGTCGCTGTTCCTTGACGTGGTCGACGAAGCGGGAGCCACTCTCACCGCCGCCTGGCACGAGTTCCCCGTGTCTCACGGTCCGGTGCCGGCGACCTGATCGCTTAGGAGTCTGCCGAACGTCGAAGCCACTGCGCCGGAACGCACTGGATCACGGGGGCGCGGGTGTGGGCGTGGTGGGCCTGCGTGGAGTCGAACCACGGACCTCATCCTTATCAGGGATGCGCTCTAACCAACTGAGCTACAGGCCCACGCGGACGTGTAGTTTACCCGCTGGCCCCTGCATGTCAAGGCTGCCTCCGCGGGCCCCAAGGGTGGTAGGCTCAGGTGGATTCGGGTAATCTTCCGATTAGGAACTCCGGCCCGGGTGAGTGCTATGGACGGCTTTGACAAGATGGTGTTGTACGGGGTCAGCCTCGATGTGGCGAGCAAGCAACCCATCGTCTTGCTGAAGTCCGAAGGCTCCAACCGCTATTTGCCTATCTGGATCGGAGAGAACGAGGCGGCGGCCATCATGGTCAAGCTGCAGAACACCGCGCTCCCCCGTCCGATGACCCACGATCTCCTGACCAACGTCTTGGGCTCGCTCTCGGCGAAGGTCGAAATGATCATGGTGACCGAACTCAAGGACAACACGTTCTATGCCGTGCTGCGGCTCGAAGCCGGAGGGCATCAGATCGACGTCGACTCCCGCCCTTCCGACGCTATCGCCTTGGCCGTGCGCACCGACGCCCCCATCTTCGCCTCCCACGAACTACTGGAGGCCAACTCCATCGAGTTGGAGCAGGAGCCCGATGAGGTCGAGGACGTCGTGTCCGAGTTCCGGGACTTCCTCGACCGCATCTCCCCGGAGGACTTTTAGCGGGCTGCTGAGAGTCACGTTTCGCCGCCGGGGCGTGACTGGTCGAGCGTCAGGCTCAGGCCTTGGTGGGCGCGCCTAGCTCCCGCTTGACCACTCCCAAGATCACGCCGTATATCTCCCGCAGGCCCTCGTCGGAAAGCGGCCCCGGATTCGAGCGCGAGAGGTAGGTGATGACCCAGTCTTCCTGCGCCGGGTCGTAGAACCCGATCCCCTGGCTCTCCTTGTACTCGCGGAGCTTCCCGACGAGCTTGATGCGCTTGTTGACGGCCTCGAGGATCTTCACGTCGAGGTCAGAGATCTGCTCCCGGTACTGCTTTATCACCTGGTCGGCGGCGTTCACTTGGCTTCCCTTCTTCTGCGCGACGGAGATGCGGCGACATAGGCTACAGCACGCAACCGGTCTTGGCCAGGGGCCGGTCGCGCCCGGCCCGGGCCTGTGGTACCGTCGACACGGACGGGCGGCCGGCCATGCGGGGCCTCCACCTTACAACCCGTTTCGCGAGGAGCGTGCATGAGCGAGACACTTACGGAAGTGGGCGAAGACGCATTCGACTCGGCGGTGCTGAAGGCCGAACGACCCGTGCTGGTGGACTTCTGGGCGCCGTGGTGCGGGCCGTGTCGCACGATGGCCCCCGTGCTCGAGGAGTTCGCCCGTGAGCACACTGGTGTCGTCGAGGTCTTCAAGCTGAACGTCGATGAGAACCCGGGCGTGGCCACCCGCTACGACATCCTGTCCATACCGACGTTACTGCTCTTCCACGGAGGCACCGTGGAGAAGAAGCTGATCGGCGCGCTGCCCCTCAAGCGCCTGGAAGACGAACTGCGACCCTGGCTGGAGGCCTGACCGATGTGTGAGGCACACGCATACCTGATCCGCGACAGCGGCCAAGAGAAGGTGATGGAGAACGTGGTGCGGGTCGCGTACGAAGGCGAGCAGATCGTGCTTACCGACTTATTCGGTGACGAGATGCGCTTGAAGGCCCGGATACGGGAGATCGCCCTTCTCGAGCACAAGATCTACCTGGAGAGCCCCGAGTCGTAGGTGGCACAGGCGACCAGGAACCGCCTGGCGCCCTGGGGGCGCGAAGCGAGGTGCACCAGCACCCGAGAGCACAGCAGACTGCCGGTCGCCGCCCCTTCGCTCAGTCGAGCCGGCCAACCCTCACCCATCACGCTGAACGGGAAGCCGCGGGACACCGGCGCCTCCATGATCTCTACGTCTGCCGTCACCCAGCCGATCGCCGATTCGCCCGCCGAGAGCAGCAGCGTGTCACGCTCGGCTTTCACCTCCAGGTAGGCGGGCTCTTCGAGATCCCCCAGGACCTCCGCCTCAGCCGGCAAGACGCCCGCCAGCTCGTGGGTGCGCCCGAGCACATCCTGCACCCGGCGCATGAAGTACAGCATGCCCCCACCCAGCGCCAACGTGGGCAGCCCCTCCGAGACCTTCACCCGGATCTCGCGCATCAGGGAGTAGTTCGCCGCCAGGTCTCCCAGGGTGTCGGGCCACGCGTGGCCCGCGACCACGAGTCCAGCCGTGTCCTCCGGGAGGTGCTCGTCGTGGCAGAGGTCCAGCCGGCGCACCCGCGCACCGGTGACGCGCAGCACCTCGATCGAATCCCGACTCCAAGGAGTGAAGCCCTCGCCCCCGGCCACCATCACCAATGGGCCCGTGGTCTCCCGTTCCTTGGCGGAGGTCGAAGCGGGCAGAAAGCCGCGCTGCCCGGCTATCGCCTCCAGCCCGGCCGTATCGACCTGTCTGTGGACTTTCTCGAGGAGCTCGGGGGCGAGCGGCAGCGAGGCGGGCCCAGGGGCGGACGTCTCCCACCCGGGCCCGTCCCCCGCATATAAGCAACCGACGACAGGAGCGGGGGCCCCCGTGAGGGCCCGCCTCAGGCGGTTGCGGTGGGACTGATCCCGCACCCCCGTCAGGAGGAGTCCGGCCAGGTTCGCGCCGGCCATCCGCTCGTTGAACCCCTGGACCAGGGCCCCGAGTCCCGTCCCCCAACCTCGGCAGTCAAGCACCAGCACCAGCGGGCAGTCCAGGGAGCGCGCTATAGACGCCGGCGACCAGGAGTTCGACGCTCCTTCGTCGAGCAGACCCCTGTCCGTCGCGAGCACGGAGATATCGGCGCCGCGCACGGTTCGTTCATATAGCGAGACGAGGACGTCCTCGCCGTAGAGGACGGGGTCGAGGAAGGAGCTGCCCTCCCAACGATCCCAGACGGCGGAGGGGCATACAGCACCCAGGTGATGGTACCTGACCCGCCGCTCCTTCAAGCCGATCACCTCGGCGAAAGCCGAGGCCAAGAAACCCGCCAGAGCGGTCTGATGAGTCGGAGCTAGAAGGATGCGGGGAACCGACACGGAACACTGCTCCTGGAGATATGGTCTCGGCGAGCGTCGCCCACCGAAAAGAAATCCTACACCACGTGCTCCGCTTTGCCGAATAGGGGGAACGTGACCAGAGTCCTTGACAAGGTGAGGCGCACGTACCTGCGCCTGGACGACATCCTCATCGCCCGCAGCATCTTGAGCGGATCGATCGCCATCGCGGCGGCGGTCTTCGCCGACTCGAAAGGCCCGGTCGCCTTCGATCACTGGCTGGCGCTCCCCGTGATGCTCGTGGCATTGACGAACATCCCGTTCTTCATCCTGTCGTCGCGCGGCCACCAACGCCTGGTCGCCTGGGCGATGGTCCTGATAGACACCGCCTTCGTGACGTTCCTCGTCCACAATACGTCGGGCGTGCAGAGCGCGGTCTCGGTCTTCTACCTCTGGCCGATCATCGCATCCAGCCTCTTGCTGGGCGCACGGGCCAGCTACCTGACGGCCGCTCTGTCGGGCACGCTGTATCTGGGGCTCGCGGTAGCCGAAGCGGGGGGCTGGCATCCCAGGGACCTTTTTGCGAGCCAGGGGATCTCCGCCGTCGAGGGGCTGGACGCCGTCATGGTCAGGGTGAGCGGGTTCCTGCTCATCGCGCTCCTGTCGGGCATGCTCTCGAACGCGCTGCTGCAGGCGAACGCCCGGCTGACGTCGGCAAAGACCGAGCTCGAACGCGAGCTTGCGCGGGTGCAGCTCTCCAACCGCAGGCTGACCATCCTCGACGAGGTGGGCCGCATCCTCGGGCGCATCCAAGACCTCGATGTGCTCTTGCCACGCGCGCTGGCCCGGGTCGGCAGCTTCATGGCGGTCGACACCGGCTTCATCGTGCTCTTCTCCAAGGACTCGGGGGAGCCCCATGTCGTGGCCCGCCAGAACATGGAGGAAACGTCGGTGAAGAACCTCTTCGCGGCCGAACTTCCCCTTCGCATCGACCCCTCCAAAGAGGCGCTTGTTGGAGAGGAAGGCGAGGATGGCGAGGAAGGCCAGTTCGGGCGGACCCTCAAGGCCCTCGAGAGAGAGGGCTTCTACGACTTCCTGGTCGCCCCCCTGCGAGTCGGCGAAGAGTACCTGGGCAACCTTTACCTCTTCACGCGCCCTGAGCTCCACTTCGCCAAGTCCGACCTGCAGCTTCTGGGCAACCTGACGAACCAGCTCGCCATCGCCATCAAGAACGTACTGTTCACGGAAGAGCTGAAGGAGGCCAACGAGGAGCTGCTGCATCTGGATCAGCTGAAGAGCGACTTCCTCGCCACCATGAGCCATGAGCTGCGCACCCCGCTCACTTCAGTGATCGGCTACAGCGACATGTTGCTCTCCGGGATGACCGGGGAGGTGACCGATAAGCAAAAGGGCTTCCTACGCAGCATCCTGAACAGCGCCGAAGCCCTCCTGAATCTCATCAACGACATCCTCGACCTGACAAAGATCGAGGCCGGCAAGCTCGAGCTCAACCTGGAGCCCGTGGAGCTGCGCTCCGTGCTGATCTCCGTGCTCTCGGTCGTGAAGCCGCGCGCGAGGGAGAAGAAGATCCAGATCAGCACCTTCCTCCCCACCGACCTGCCGCCCCTGCAGGCCGATGCGGCCAAGTTGGGGCAGATCCTGCTCAACCTGCTGACCAACTCGATCAAGTACACACACGAGCTCGGCAAGGTCGGCATCGAGGCCCGCCAAGGGCCGAACGGCATGGTCGAGATACGCGTGACCGACACCGGCATCGGGATAACCGTCGAAGACATCCCCAAAGTCTTCGAACGCTTCACCCAGATCGACAGCTCCTCCACCCGCGCCCAAGGGGGGACGGGTCTGGGTCTCGCCATCACCAAGGACCTCATCCAGCTACACGGGGGGACAATCAAGGTACAATCGCAGCTGGGCAAGGGGTCCAGCTTCATCTTCACCATCCCTGAGGCCGGCGGAGTACAAGACCACCTGGCTATGGGCAAGCTGGGATAGGAGGCACACAGTGGCGCGCATCGTCGTAGCCGACGACGACCCGGACATCCTGAACATCGTGTCGATGTCCTTGGAGGCCATGGGCCACGAGGTCGTCCGAGCAATCGACGGGCGGGAAGCCGTAGAGCGGGTCAAGGCTACCAGCCCGGAACTCGTCGTCATGGACCTGATGATGCCCGAGATGAACGGGTACGAAGCGACGGCGGCACTCAAGGCCGACCCCGCCACCGCCGACATCCCGGTTCTCGCGCTCACCGCGAAGGCGATGCGGGGCGACGAAGAGCGGGGGCGCCAAGCGGGCGTCGACGCCTATATCACCAAGCCCTTCCGCATCTCCCAGGTGATCGAGGTCGTGAACCAGTACCTCTGAGAGGCGGCGTCACAACCGGGGGGCCTACCGCCCGGTCGCGCGCCTACCGGCGGCTCAGCAGGATCATCCTCACGAGGTTGAGTAAGGCCATCAGCGCCGCGGCCACGTAGGTGAGGGCAGCCGCCCGCAGCACTTTGCGGGCCCCGTCGATCTCGGTCGACACCAGGATGCCCTTGGACTCCAACATGGCCAGCGCCCGCTTCGAGGCGTTCAGCTCGACGGGCAGCGTCACGACGGTGAAAAGGACCGCGGCCGAGAAGAGCACTATGCCCAGGTTCATCATCGCCGGGCTCCTGAAGAACAGCAGACCGACGAAGAACAAGATGTACCCGAGCTGGCTGCCCAGGCCTGCCGCGGGCACCAGCGTGCTCCGCAGCTTCATGGCCGCGTATCCTTCGGCGTGTTGCAGCGCATGCCCGGCTTCGTGCGCGGCAACCCCGAGGGAGGCCAGCGAGTCACTGTTCGCCACGTCCTGGCTCAGACTGAGGGTGCGGCTGCGCGGATCGTAGTGGTCGCTCAGTCGTCCACCGATCACCTCGATCGGCACGTTTTGCAGACCGGCCGAATCGAGCAGCATGCGGGCCCCTTGGGCCCCGGTGAGACCCCGGCCCGAGCGGACCTGCGAGAACCGGTTGAAGGTGGAGCTCACCCTGATCTGTGCGTATACGGTGAGGATCAGCGCGGGGATGAGAAGGAAGAAGGTCCAGTCGTAGAAGAACACGGGGGACTCCTTCGGAATGTAATGGGTCATGCTTCGTATGCCGATAGGATACACCAAGCCAAGTAAGTAGAAACCCGACGCACCCCAAGGAGACCCACCAATCGTGAGATCGCGCGGGGCACAGAACGGAGGCCGTCGCCTGGGCGACATCCTTCTCGAGAAGCGCTTCGTCAACGACGAACAGTTGGAGCGAGCGCTGAGCTATCAGAACGAGAACGGGGCGCGGCTGGGCGAAGCCCTCCTGAAGCTGGGCTTTGTCTCCGACGAGCAGCTCGCTCAGGCCCTGGCCTCGCAGAAGCATCTGCCGATCGTGCCCCTCGGGGAGATCTTCCCCAATCCTCGGGCCGTCGGTCTCCTGACCGAGAAGTTCATCCGCGCTCGGCAGGTGATACCGGTCGACTTCGACCGCGACGCGCTCATCGTGGCCATGGTGAACCCCCTCGACGTAGTCACCCTCGACGACGTGCGCGTGATGACCGGCCATGAGGTCATGCCCGTGGTCACGACGCACACCGCCTTCACCGAGACCGTCGACTACTTCTTCTCGAACAAAGGTTCGCTGTCCGAGGCCGATCGCGACGAGATCGGCTCGGGCGCCGTCGCCGAAGACCGGCGGATCGCCGAAGAGAAGTCAGTTGTGGCTCTGGTGAACGACATCCTCGACTCGGCGATCAAGCGCCGGGCATCCGACGTGCACTTCGAGCCTCAGCTCTACGAGATGATCGTTCGCATCCGGATCGACGGCGTACTCCATCCGTTCAGCGAGATCCCCAACGACGTGAAGGGAGGCGTGATCTCCCGCCTCAAGATCATGGGTGATATGGACATCGCCGAGAAACGGCTGCCTCAAGACGGCCGCGCCACCTACCGCTCCCCCGACCAGACCGTCGACCTCCGCATCGCCAGCATCCCTACGGCCTACGGCGAGAACATGACCATCCGCCTCCTCGATGAATCCATGTTCGAGATCTCGCTGGAAGAGTTGGGCATGTCGGAAAGCGAGCTCATGGTCTTCCGCCGGGCCCTCACGCGGCCCCATGGTCAGATCCTCATCACCGGACCCACGGGGTCGGGAAAGTCGACCACGCTCTACTCGGCCCTCGAGGAGATCAACAAGCCGTCGGTCAAGATATACACCGTCGAAGACCCGGTCGAGCGCAAGATGCCCGGCGTTCTCCAGAGCCAAGTGAAGCCGACCATCGGCCTCACGTTCGCGGCCGCGTTGCGCTCTCTCGTCCGAAGCGACCCCGACATCATCATGATCGGTGAGATCCGCGACCGCGAGACGGCCATCATAGCCACGGAGGCTTCCCTGACCGGCCACCTCGTGCTCTCCACGCTCCACACGAACGACGCCCCCTCCACGATCACGCGGCTCGCGGAGATGGGGGTGCCGCCCTACCTGACAGCGTCCTCGCTCGAGTGCGTGGTGGCTCAACGGCTGGCGCGGCGCCTGTGCCCCCACTGCCTGGCCACCGATGTGCTCAAGCCCATGCACATGACGGAAGCGGAGCGGGCGTTCCTCGGTAGCCACGAGGTGTCGATAGGCGTGGCCGTTGGTTGTCGTCGCTGCTACGGCACAGGTTACTCGGGTCGGCTGGGCATCTTCGAGGTCCTTCCGGTCACGCGCCAGATCAAGCAGGCGATGACCGAAGGCGCCACCAGCGACGCCATCCGCGATGCGGCGGTAGGCGCCGGCATGACGACACTCCGGCAGGACGGCCTGCGAAAGGTGCTCCGGCACCTCACTACCATCGACGAGGTCCGGCGAGTCACCATGTAGGCGTTCGTTTGTGCCCCGGTGGGCGTGGGTACAGGACCCATGCGCGGGGTAGCCCACGCGCTCCGTCCCCTCACCCGCCGGGGAGGGGCCTTCACGTACGCCGAGGAGGTATTGCGCATGAAACGAGCCCTCGTAGTCGCGGTCGTGGCAGCGATGATCGTGACCCTCATCTTGATCGCCTCCAGCTGCGGAGGCGGTGGAGGAAGCACAGATACAACAGCTGCGCCCGGCACCACGGCGGCAAGCGGAGGCGGCGGTGGGAGTGGGGGCGGCGCCGAAGGAGCCACGCTGTTCGCGTCGAACTGCACGCCCTGCCACGGGGCTCAGGGACAGGGAGGCCAGGGACCAGATCTCCGCCCGTTCACCGAAAGCGACCTGCAGCGGATCGTGAAGCAGGTGACCAACGGCGGCGGGGGGATGCCGGCCTTCGGGGGTGCGCTGACACAAGAGCAGATCGATTCAGTGGCGACGTATGTGGCGGGACTTCAATGAAACCGGCGATGGATCTTGACGCCCGAGGAGGGAGGCCCGACGTGAACCGTACCCGCTTGTCCGCTCTCGCCCTCGAGGCCCTCGTCGCACTCGTACTCATCGTCGCCGGATGCGGCGGCGGGACCACCACGACCACGGCGACCCCGTCGACCGGGGTGCCGTCCACAGCGGCCCCGACGACGGCCGGACCAACGCCGTCCGCGCCCGGAGCGGGAGCAGACGGCGCCGCCATCTACGCGGCGAACTGCGCCCGCTGCCACGGCGCGGCAGGTGAAGGCGGAGTGGGCCCGGACCTCAGACCCCTGACGGCTGACGACACAGCTTCAGTCGTCGAGAAGATCAAGACCGGCGCCGACCTCATGCCTCCTTTCGCGGGAACCCTGACGCCGGAAGAGATCGACGCCGTAGCGGCGTATGCGGTGGGGCTCCAATGACGCTTCCAACGACTACAGTCCGTACAGCAGCCGCGGCTTTGCTCACCTTCGCTCTCGTCTTCGCGCTAACAGGCGTGATGGCGTCATGCGGTGCAGACACGGCGACCACCTCCCGCTCCGTGACCACGACCGTCGGCGGGCCGGCGAGCACCGCCACGAGTGGATCTGGGGGCGGCGGAGCCGCCACGACGCTCGCCGCTCGGTCGGGAGAGAACCTGTTTGCGGTCTACTGCGCCGGCTGCCATGGCAACGACGGCAAGAGCAAACTCAGCAAGAGCCTCGTCGGCGCCCAGGCGGACGACATCAAGCAGGCGATCGACAAAGGCAAGGGCTCGATGCCCGCCTTCGCGGGCCGATTCTCCCAGGAAGAGGTCGATGCGATCACGGCGTACATCGCGACACTGAAGTAACCGGCGGCACGAGGTCGAGCCGGCGGGGCTCAGAGGGGCGGACCGGACGACCGCCCAAGGGTCGCGCCGGCCACGGCCGCCGGATCATTCTTCCTCGGTCAACTCCAGCTGCTCGAGGGACTCGTTACCGTTCATCCCCGGGGTCGGCTCGGCCACCACGCGGGCCATGCTGGCGACTTGGTCGTCCCCGCGCAGGTTCATCACCCGGACACCCATGGTGTTGCGCCCGGTAGGTCGGATGGCTATGACCGGGATACGGATGACGGTGCCGTCGAGCGAGGCCAAGATCAGCTCGTGATTGTCGCGGACGACCGCGATCGCCACCAGGTCTCCCCGATCGGGGGAGTCCTTGATGGTCAGGACACCGGAGCCGCCCCGCCGGTGATCGGGGTATGCCGACACCGGAGTCCGCTTGCCGTAGCCGCCGGTGGTCACGCAGAAGAGGTCGGCGTCGGCGCGGGCGTTGACCATCCCGATCACGTGATGGCCCCTGGGCAACCGCATGCCGGTGACACCACGCGTGCTGCGACCCATCGGACGCACGTCTCTCTCGTGGAAGCGGACCGCTTTGCCCTCGGACGATACGAGGATCACGCGGTCGTCGCCGTTCGTGTGACGCACCGCGACCAACTCGTCGTCGCCGTCGAGGAGGATGGCCTTGATGCCATCGGCCTTGAGCGGTGTGTTGTACGCTATGAAGTCCGTCTTCTTGACCAGACCGTTGCGGGTGGAGAAGATCAGGAAGCGGGCGTCGGTGAAGTCCTTGGTAGCGATGACCGCCTTGATCTCCTCGTCCTGGGCCAGAGGCAGGAGGTTGACTATGGCCCGCCCCTTGCTCTGCCGGCTCCCCAGCGGCAGCTCGTGCACCTTCGACCGGTACACCTTGCCACGCGAGCTGAAGAAGAGGATGAAGTGGTGGGTGCTGGTGATGAAGAGGTGCTCGATGTAGTCGCCGTCTTTCAGGTCCATGCCCATCACACCGATGCCGCCGCGCTGTTGGGTGCGGTACGTCGAGACAGGCAGGCGCTTGACGTAGCCGGACTTGGTCAACGAGATGACCATGTCCTCGACCGCGATCATGTCCTCGATGTCGATCTCGTCCTCGGAGGGAGCGATTTCGGTGCGCCGCGGGTCGTGGTACATGCCGCGGATCTCGAGCAGTTCTTCCTTGATGATGTCGTAGACCATCGACTCATTGGCGAGGATGGACTCGAGGTAGGCGATGCGCTCCATGAGGTCCCGGTGCTCCTCCTCGATCTTGTGACGCTCGAGAGCGGTCAGGTTGCGCAGGCGCAGGTCGACGATCGCCTGGGCCTGCTCCTCGGAGAGCTTGAACCGATCCATGAGGCCCATGCGGGCGGCTTCGGTGTCCTCGCTCGAGCGGATGATGCGGATGACCTCGTCGAGGTTGGCGATGGCCACCAGGAGACCTTCGAGTATATGGGCCCGCTTCTTGGCCTTCTCGAGCTCGTGCCGGGTACGCCGGACGATGACGTCCTTCTGGTGGGCGACGTAGTGGCGCAGGAGCTCACGCAGGGTCAGCGTCTTGGGCACTCCATCAACCAAGGCGAGGGCGTTGACGCCGAAAGTGGACTGCATAGCGGTGTGCTTGTAGAGCTTGTTGAGCACCACTTTGGGAATGGCCTCGCGCTTCAACTCGATCACGACGCGCATGCCGGAGCGGTCGGATTCGTCCCGCAGGTCGGAGATCTCGGGGATCTTCTTCTCGCGCACCAGGTCGGCGATCTTCTCTATGAGCTGGGCCTTGTTCACCTGGTACGGGATCTCGGTGACGATGATGGCGGCTTTGCCCTGCTTCAGCGGCTCGGTGTGCGCACGAGCCCGGACGACCACACGCCCTCGCCCGGTCTCGTAGGCCTCGCGGATGCCGGCCATGCCCATGATGATGCCGCCCGTCGGGAAGTCGGGCCCCTTGACGTGCCGCATCAGGGCGGCGGCGTCCATGGTGGGGTCGTCTATCAACGCCACAGTGGCGTCGATCACCTCGGCGAGATTGTGCGGCGGGATGTTCGTAGCCATGCCGACGGCGATGCCCGAGCTGCCGTTGACCAGCAGGTTGGGGAAGCGGGCGGGGAGCACGGTGGGCTCCTCGCGGCTCTCGTCGTAGTTGGGCACCCAGTCGACGGTGTCGGCGTCGATGTCGCGGAGCATCTCCACCGCGATCTTGCTGAGGCGGCACTCCGTGTAGCGCATGGCGGCGGCGGAGTCACCGTCGACCGAGCCGAAGTTGCCGTGGCCGTCGACCAAGGGATAGCGGATGGAGAAGTCCTGTGCCATCCGCACCAGGGTGTCGTAGATGGCCGCATCGCCGTGGGGGTGGAAGCTACCCATGACGTCCCCCACGATGCGGGCGCACTTGCGGTACGGCCGGTTGGGCTGCATGCCGGCGTCGTGCATGCCGTAGAGGACACGCCGGTGGACCGGCTTGAGCCCATCCCGGACGTCGGGGAGGGCGCGTCCCACGATCACGCTCATGGCGTAGTCGAGATACGAGGAGCGCATCTCCTCGGCGATCTCGATCTGCTCTATCCGGCCCTCGAACGTCTCCAGCATCGTCGCCCTTAGCCTCTACACGTTGGACTGGAGAGGCTGCTGAGGAATGACCCTCCGTCCTCAGGGCGCGATGGGCGAGCGTGAGACAAGGACGCAGGGAGCGCTCGTAGCACCGCTACGGGCGCGACTGAGGACGCCGTATCGCGCCGTCCAGTGCGTCTTGGGGGCCTAGGATTCATCCTCAGCGGCCTCTACACGTCCAGATTGCGGACGTAGCGGGCGTTCCCTTCGATGAAATCGCGGCGCGGCTCGACCTTGTCGCCCATGAGGGTGGTGAAGATCTCGTCGGCCAGGGTGGCGTCATCGACCGTCACCTGCAGCAAGGTGCGGGTGTTGGGGTTCATCGTGGTCTCCCAAAGCTGCTCGGGATTCATCTCCCCCAGGCCCTTGAAGCGCTGGATGGTGGCGCCGTTGCGGCCCACTCGCCCCAGGACTTGCTCGAGCTCTTGGTCGTTGAAGGCATAGTAATCCTGGCGCTTGTGAGTGACCCGGTAGAGAGGCGGCTGGGCGATGTAGACGTAGCCGGCATCGATCAGATCGCTCATGTTCCGGAAGAGGAAGGTGAGGATCAGGGTGCGGATGTGCGCTCCGTCGACGTCGGCGTCGGTCATGATGATGATCTTGTGGTAGCGGGCGCCATCGAGGTCGAACTCGTCGCCCAGATTGGTTCCCACCGCGGTGATGATGGCCTGGATCTCGGTGTTAGACAGGATCTTGTTGAGCCGGGCCTTCTCCACGTTGATGATCTTGCCCCGCAGGGGCAGGATGGCCTGGAAGCTGCGGTCGCGGGCCTGCTTGGCCGATCCGCCGGCGGAGTCGCCCTCGACCAGATAGATCTCGCACGCGCTCGGGTCTTTGATGGAGCAGTCGGCCAGCTTGCCCGGCAAAGTCGTGTTCTCGAGCACGCTCTTGCGCCGGGTGAGGTCCCGAGCCTTGCGCGCCGCCTGGCGGGCGTGCGCCGCCTGGATGCATTTCTGCAACATCTGGCGGGCGTCGCTCGGATTCTCCTCGAGGAACTCGGCCAGCTTCTGGTTGACCACCGTCTCCACGAAGCCGCGCATCTCGGAGTTGCCCAGCTTGGTCTTGGTCTGCCCCTCGAACTGGGGCTCTTTGAGCTTGACCGAGAGGATGGCCGCCAATCCTTCGCGCACGTCCTCTCCTGAGAGATTCTCGTCCTTCTCTTTGAGCAGGCCCTTGGAGCGGGCATAGTCGTTGAGCGTTCGCGTGATGGCCGCCCGGAAGCCCGAGAGGTGCGAGCCGCCCTCGTGAGTGTTGATGTTGTTGGCGAAGGAGAACACGTTGTCGATGTAGCCGGCGTTCCACTGCATCGCCAACTCCATGTGGTAGTCGGCCTCGCGCGCCTCGAACCAGATGACCTTGGGGTGGATCGGGTCCTTCTGGGCGTTAATGTGACGGACGAAATCCTCGATGCCGCCGTCGTAGCAGAAGGTGACGCACTGGCCGGCGGAACGCGCCTCTCCGCCACCGTTGCCCGCTGCGGCTGCTTCGGCCGCCAGGGCGAGATCGCCTTCGAGGCCGCTCTCCGCGGTGTCGTCGTCGGTGACCACCGGCAGATCCTTGGCCGCCGAGCCGTCCCGCTGATCACAGAGCGTGATGGAGAGCGATCGGTTGAGGAAGGCCACCTCGCGCAGGCGTTGGGCGAGCGTGTTGAAGTTGAAATCCAGGTCGTCGAAGATCTCGGCGTCGGGCCGAAAATGGATGGTGGTGCCGGTGAAATCGTCGCAGCGCTCGAGCGTCTCCATGTCCGCCTCCGGCACGCCACGGCGGTATCTCTGGCGGTGGCGGTGTTCGTCACGGCAGACCTCAACGACCAGCCACTCAGAGAGGGCGTTGACCACCGAGACGCCCACGCCGTGCAGGCCGCCGGAGACCTTGTATCCCTCGCCACCGAACTTGCCGCCCGCGTGGAGCTTGGTCATGACGATCTCGAGAGCCGACTTGCCGTACTGAGGCATGACCTTGACGGGGATACCCCGGCCGTTGTCTACCACGCGTACCGAGCTGTCCGGCAGAATATCTACGTCTATGCGGGTGCAGAAGCCCGCGAGCGCCTCGTCGACGGAGTTGTCGACGACCTCGTAGACCAGATGATGGAGCCCCCGGGGACCGGTCGATCCGATGTACATGCCGGGCCGTTTGCGGACCGGCTCCAGACCTTCAAGGACCTGGATATCGCCGGCGTCGTACGTGTGTTCCGTCACTCGCTCAGAATCTCCCTGCTCGCCGTCCGTCACAAGCGCAGCGCGACATGCACTCGGGCTCAAGGACGAACGCGTGTTCCTCGTGAATCGACCTGCGGGGGGCGACGAATCGCCCCATGCATGATAGCACATCCACCCCTCCGAAAGGCCGCCCTCAGCGGATTTCTCCCCCCTCCGGAGGTGCGGGGAGCCGGCCCAAGGCGGCGCGCATCGCCCCCGCTATGCGGTCGCCCAGAGTAGGCTCGGGTGCGGCCTTGCGAACCGCCTCCACGGCCTCTTCCTCCGCGCGAGTGAGGGCGCGCGGAGGAGGCTGAAGGCGGTCCTGGCCACCGCGGTCGAAGCTCACATCGTCCGCGGGGAGAGCGCCACGCGGATCCCACCCCGCAGGCCGGAAGAGCACCTCCTTCACCACCGTCTCCCCAAGGGCGGCGTTCAGGCCGGCCACTATCTCTTCCGCCATCAGCTGCAGGGTCTGCGACCAGACGGAGGAAGAGGTGGCCACCGTCAGCCGCCCACCTCGAAGCGTCCGCGGCTGGGTATTGCGGGCCACCTCGGCCCCGACGACCTCGGGCCACGCCGCCACGACGCGCCGTTGCAGCGGCATGCCTGCCCTCGCCGGCCCGGGAAGCAGCGATCCGAGACGGGAGAAGTCTTCGCCCCCGGCCACGGCTAACCGGTCTCACCAAGGGAGCCTGCCCCTCTTCCGGGCAGCTCGATCACCGCGCCCGCCTCCAGCTCCTCGCCGGTAAAGTAGTGCAGGTCCGTGGTCGTCAGTACGGCCTGCCCACCTTCGGCGAGCACGCGCATGAGGGCGCGCCGTCTATCTCCGTCGAGCTCGCTCATCACGTCATCCAGGAGGAGGAGCGGCACCGCCCCACCCTCGGCGCCCCTCCATTCCCGCTCGGCCAGCATGAGGGCCAACAGCGCGGTCCGCTGCTCCCCTTGGGAACCATAGTCGCGCAGGTCGCGGCCTTCGAGCAGGAACCGGACGTCGTCCCGATGGGGCCCGAGATGGGTGAACGTGCGCCGGCGGTCACTATCGCGGCTCTTCGCTAACCCGTGCCGGTACGCCGGCTCGTCCAACTCGGCCACGTTCGTGCGGTACGAGAGGGTAGCCGGTCCGATGCGTTCCCCGGCGAGCATCCGATGAGCCCATGCGTAGGGGCCGGCTATACCCGCCAGAGAACGGGCGCGGGCGTGGACGAGGGTGAGACCTTCGCGTGCCAACAGCACTTCCCAGGGTAGGTGGTCGGCACCCACAACCCCCGATCTCAGCAGGGCGTTGCGCTGCTGGAGCGCCTCCTCATAGCGGGCCAGTGACTGCCGATAGCCCGCGGACGAGGCCCCAGCCAGAGCGTCGAGGTATTGGCGCCGCCGGCGCGGGCTCCCCTTGACCAGACGCAGGTCGTCGGGAACGAACATGCGCACCGGCACCGTCTCCTCGAGACGAAAGACGTCCCGCACCGGCGAGCCGTCCACGGTGAGGCGTCTTTCGCCGTCGACGGCGTATCCCAAGGCGGCGGAGAAGGCGTGTCCCTTCTGGTCCGCGAGCTCCGCCTCCACCCGCAGCACCCGCCGACCTTCGGTGACGATCTCGCGGGGTTGGGCCGTGCGCGGGGACCATCCGCGAAGGAGGAAGTGCACAGCCTCCAAGACACTGGTCTTGCCCGTGCCGTTCGCACCCACGAGGACGCTCGACCCGGACCCGAACGACGCGTCGAACGCCTGATGACAGCGTACGTTCACAAGGGTCGCCCGCCTCAGGACATGGTCGTGGGACGACCGCATGTCGGGTGCCGCAGCCGGAGTCAGCTGCCGGTCGGGGCCGAGAGGTCCTCGGCCACACTCACCCGCCGTGAAGAGCCCCTGAAAGAGACGACATCACCGTCGACGAGCTTTCGCCCCCGGTGCGTGTCCACCGCGCCGTTGACCCGGACCGCACCCGCTTCGACCCCGGCCTTCGCCTCCCCGCCCGTGGACGCGAGCCCCGCGAACTTGAGGAACTGACCCAGAGTGATGACGCCCCTCACGCGGACCGACTCGGGCGGACCCGTGTTGCTCTTGGGCCTCAATCCGAGAGGCGTATCGGCATGATCAGATACAGGAAGTCATCGGCTTCGCCCTTGATGAGCCCGGGGCGAAGAGGGCTTATGAACTTCAGGAAGACGCTCGATTCGTTGACGGCGGCGACGCCCGCTTCCAGGAACTCGGGGTTGAAGCCGATCTCGAGGTCGTCACCCGAGTAGCGCACGGGGATGCTCTCGCGGGCCTTGCCCACGTCCTGTGATTCCGCGGCTATGGTCAGTGTGTTCTCGGTGAAGTGCAGACGCACGGGCGCGTTGCGCTGGGCCAGGAGGCCGACACGGCGGATCACTTCCAAGAACTCCGCCCGGTCCACGGCGACCTCGTAGTCAAAGCTCTCCGGGAGAAGCTGACGGTAATTGGGGAACTGTCCGTCGATGAGCCGTGAGATGAGGGCCACGCCGCCTATCTCGAAGAGGATCTGGTTCTCGGTGGGCACGATCGTGAGGGTGTCGGCCTGGGTGGCGGCGCCGATACGGGATATCTCGGTCAGGGCGCGCGCGGGCACGATGGCCTGCACCTTGTCGGCGACACTGGCGTCGAGGCTGGTCTCCTTGACGCTCAGCCGGTAGCTGTCGGTGGCCACCATCTTGACGGAGCTCTTGGAGACGTGGATCAACACCCCGGTCAGGACGGGTCGGGTCTCATCCCGCGAGGCCGAAGGGGCCACGTGGTCGATGGTCTGGAGGAAGGCGGCTTTCTGGACGGTGAAACGGGCGTCCATCGGGAAGACCGGAAACTGCGGAAAGTCGGCCGCCGGCATGGAGTGCAGCAAGAAGAAGGACTCTCCGCAGCGGACCTCCACCTGGCTCTCGCCGGAGCGCTGCTCTATCGTCACCTCTCGACCGACAGGGAGGTTCTTGGCGATGTCGGTCAAGATGCGCGCCGGTAACACCAAGGATCCGGCTTCGTCCACCCGCCCGGTCAGGGGAGTGCGTATGGAGATCTCCATATCAGTCGCCGACAACATCGCCCCGTCGAGCACGGCATCCAGGAGCACGCCGGACAGGACCTGGATGGAGCTCCGCAAGGAGACTGCCTTTCCGGCGATGGTGAGCGCTTCAACAAGGCTGGCTTTGTCGGTGACGAGTCTCATTCGCTCTCCTTGCGGGTCACGGGGCGGTGGAACGACGTGCGACTGTGCAGAGCGTTCCTCAGTCTTTTTATATAGAGATAGTCGTCGTCATAAGCATTGTGGAAACAGGGGAGACGCGCGGTGAGGTCGGTTTGGCGGCGGGGATCGTCGGTGGAGCCGGGTGGGGAGACGGCGTGCAGAGTGGTGCGCCAAGAAGAGCAGGCGAGGAAAGTGCCGTCGGATCTCCCCGGTTCCCCCAGGTTGCCCACAGCGCGAGTCCCCAGGTTGTGCGAAGCCCGCGTGAAAGCACGAGTCGAGGTGCTCACCGAGCGCTCTTGATCTGCATGGTGAGCTGCTGGATGAGGTTGTAGAGTTCCCGATCTTCTGGCATCTGCTTGGCCACGTTCCGTACGGCGTGCATGACGGTGGTGTGGTCGCGCCCCCCGATCCTTTCCCCGATCTTGGGCAGGCTCATGTCGGTCAGCTCTCGGGCCAGATACATGGTGATGTGCCGGGCCTGCACGACGGAGCGGCTGCGCTTGTCACCCTTGATCTCGGCTACCGAGATGCCGGTCGCCGTGGATACGTGGTTGAGGATGAGCTCGATGGTGATGCGTGTGCCCGCGGTCTCCGGGATGTCCTTCAGGACCTCGCGAGCGAGGGCCAGGTCGATAGGCAGCTTGTTGAACGATCCGTAGGCGACAATGCGGGTGAGACACCCTTCGAGCTCGCGTATGTTCGTGGGGACGCGGGACGCGATGTGCGCGAGCACCTCCTCGTCCGCGAGAGCGATCCCGTCGAGCTGCACCTTCTTGCGCAAGATTGCTATCCGGGTCTCGAGGTCCGGCGGCTGGATGTCGACCGTCAGTCCCTGTTCGAAGCGCGAGCGCAGTCTGTCTTCGAGGGTCTGAAGAGCCCGGGGCGGGCGGTCCGACGAGATGACCATCTGCTTGTCGGCGTCGTACAGCGAGTTGAAGGTGTGGAAGACCTCTTCCTGCGTCTGCTCCTTGCTCTCCAGAAACTGGATGTCGTCGATCAAGAGCACGTCGTTCTGGCGGTACCGGTTCTTGAACTCCTCCAGCCTCTTGTCGCGCACGGAGTTGATGAAGTCGTTGGTGAAGCTCTCGGTGGTGACGAAGAGGACCCGCGACTCGGGCGAGTGCCGGCAGACGTACTGGCCGATGGCCTGTAGGAGATGGGTCTTGCCAAGCCCGACGCCCCCATAGATGAAAAGGGGGTTGTAGTTGGTTCCCGGGGCTTCAGCCGCGGCCAGCGCGGCGGCATGGGCGAAGCGGTTCGATGGTCCGATGACGAAACTGTCGAAGGTGTACTTCGGGTTCAGTCGCTGGCCGTTGCTGCGCGGGTCGACAGTGGAGCGGGTCTCGCCGTGCGCCGCCACGGGCAGAGGGATTGATGCCTTCGCCGCACCCCCCGGCCCCATCTCGAGGTGCGCGACGGCGCGCTCCCTCGGATCCCCGTTCTGCGATGGGGTACCGCCCGGGGAGGCGGAGTTCTGGCCGGCCAGGCGGTTCGGTACCTCGTCGGAGACGACGAGCCTGGCGATCATGGGTCCTCCGGCCACCTCGGTCAGGCAGTCGTTGAGCAAGGGCATGAACCGAGTCTCGATCCAGTCCTTGGCGAATGCTGCGGCTACACCGACCAACAGGGAGCCGTCGGAGATGTCCAAGCCGACTGTGGGCTCGAACCAGATCCGGAACGTGCCCTCGTTGACGCGCGCCTTTATGACGGCCAAAGTCTCTTTCCAGATGGCCTCAGCCTGATCCCTCTCCACCTACGTATCCCCTCTATCCCTCAGGTGCGGCAGCTGCCCGCGCAGAGGCGGGCGGGAGGCCACTATAGTACAGCTTGAAGAAAGAGGAGACCGTCCTCTGTCGCCGAACGGCGGCCGCGGTCGTCGCTCACTACGAAGCCCCGATCTTCGAGGACTCGAAAGTCCCGGCAGGCTGTCGAAGTAGCCACAGTGAGTTCGCGGGCGATGCGCGCCGGGCCTGCCGAGCCATGCTCCACCACCAGGAGGAGAGCGCGTAGCTGCCGGTCGGTGAGGGGCTCAGTGGGGACGGCCCCGGCGCGCGGAGACGGACGAAGCACGCGGGGCGGCACCTGCAAGGTGACGACGGTGCCGCCGCCGAGGTTGTCTTGGATGTCGAGGGTCCCGCCTTCTCGGGCGAGCGCGGCTTCCGCCACGGCGAGACCCGCACCTACGCCCCGCACGACCGCGCGCTCCGCCCGCCCTGCAGTGGTGTAGCCGGGGAGCACCGCGCGCGCCTTGTCGGCCACTCCTGGCCCACGATCGGAGACCCGCACGGTGTTGCCCTCGTCGAGGACCGTGACGACTGCGCCCTCGCACCCGGCATGGATGAGATTGTCCAAGACCTCGCGCAGGGCCTGTAGCGGTATCGCTCCGCCCGCCTGAGCGACAACGAGGATCACCGCGTCAGCGAGCGCCTCAAGGAGTCCGGCCTCGTCGGCCGCTGCTACGGTCGAAAGCCGGGGTGGTTCCGCCGGATCCCCGTAGGCCGCCACCCGCGCGGAGAAATGCCCGGATGCGGCGTCGCCCCCCCCGGACGCCTCATGCTGGGGGGATATGTCTGGCGCCATCCTCGGCCTCGCGGTCGTTGCTGGAACGGGCTCCCATCATAGCGGCCGCTCACGCCATTTTCCACAGGCACCCCTGGGCCGCGTGCCGACACTCTGGCCGCTTCTTCCGATATTCTCCTCGCCGGAGACGCGCGTTCCGTGAAGGCTATACATGGGATATTGCAGGCATTTCTCCAACTTATCCACAATACGTTGCACACTTGTGGACAACGTGGGCGGAACGCGGCACTGACCGGCGTCTGCAGGGCGGATTTCTGGGGATTGTGGGGATTGTGCGATTCGGGGAAGTGAAGTATTTCCGAAACGGTGCCACCTCGGAAAGCCTATCGAGGCCCGCATCCGAGGGACCCCGCAGGACTCCGAGGCCGTGTGGGGACGGGCCTCCGAGGAGCGCGAGATAGATTTCTCCGCAATTTGCGGGGGAGGTCTCGATCGCCTCGTGAGGACGTCCGCTCGGGGAGTCCCGCGACCGAAGCGATGTCCACAGGCTCAACCGTGTCCTGCATGGGCGCCGGAGTGGTTGTCCACACCGAGACGCGCCCGGCGCCACGCGCTCTGTACGCTGTGAGCAGCGTTTGACTCCGAGCGGCCTCGGCTTGTATACTTCCAAACCTTTGAGGAATCGCGGGTACGACCCGCTCCATGCACCCAGAAGAATAGAGGTACTCGTGAAGCGGACCTACCAGCCGAACAAACGGAAGCGCAAGAAGACCCACGGGTTCCGGGTCCGCATGGCCACCAAGGCCGGGCGGGCCGTCCTCAAGCGGCGGAGGGCCAAAGGGCGCAAGCGCCTCACGGTCTGAGCGCAAGCCTGCAACGGGCCCTTCCTGTGGTCCGGCGGCGCAGCCGTCTTTCGCGGTCCCAGGATTTCGATCGGGTGTACCGGGCAGGCCGGTCGGTTGCCAACCGATATCTGGTTCTTTATTATTTCCCGCGATCCGACGAATCCGCGCCATCGAATGCCGCCACTTCGTCGAGGATCGGGTTCTCGGTCTCGAAGCGTCTCGGATCGGCCGTCGACAGAAACCGGGTGAAACGCTCTCTGCGCGAAGCCTCCCGTTTGAGCGAGGCGCGCATCCAGGGCGGCTTCGACGTTGTATTGATCGCTCGTGAGCCGATGACGGAGCTGCTGGACCGCGGCGGCGCGGGGGCCGTCGAGGAGAAGGTGCTGGAAGTGTTCCGTAAAGCGTCACTGCTGGCCCCGCAAGAGGAGCAGCGCCCGTCTTGATCAGCAGATTGATAATCGCCCTGGTGCGGGGGTACCAGATAGTCCTGTCGCCCCTGTTGCCCGGCTCGTGCAAATACCACCCGTCGTGCTCCCGGTACGCGATCGACGCCCTGCGCGAGTACGGTGCCTTTCGTGGAGTGGTGCTCGCGACGTGGCGGGTGCTCCGCTGCAACCCGTTGAGTCACGGCGGCCACGATCCTGTGAGCCACCAGCATCTCTTCCGGGTGCGCCCCACGAAGGCCATGGGGACGAGCTTTAGCCGTCCTCGCGATCGGGGGGGACTGGCGTGATCAGCAAACTCCTCCAACCCCTGACCGACGTCCTCGGGGCGATCCTACAGTTCCTCTATGGGTTCACGGGGAACTGGGGATGGGCCATCGTCCTGCTGACGGTCGTCGTGCGGATCGTGCTGATCCCGCTGACGTACCGCCAGTTCAAGAGCATGCGCGCTTTACAGGCCTTGCAGCCACAGATGAAGGCTTTGCAGGAGAAGTACAAGGGCAACCGCGAGCTCCTGAACCAGAAGATGATGGAGTTCTACAAGGAGAATCAGGTCAACCCCATGGGCTCCTGTCTCCCACTGGTGCTCCAGATGCCGGTGTTTTTCGCGCTCTTCTACACGCTCAAGAACGAACCTTTTCTCACCAACAACTGGTGGCTGTGGATCAGGGACTGGGGAGCGAGCCAACCGACTTGGATGGCCAAGAACATCAACAAGTTCGACCTCATCCTGCTGCTACTCTACGTGGGCAGCCAGTTCCTGAGCTCCTTGCAGATGACCTCCCGCGACCCTACGCAGCGCATGATGATGTATGCGATGCCCGTGGTCATCGGGGTGGTCATGTTCGTGGGTAAGTGGCCTGCGGGTCTCTTCATATACTGGGTGACGTCGAACCTGTGGACGGTCGGCCAGCAGTATGTCATCACTCGATTGATACCTGTGGCGGCTCCAGCGGAGCCACCACCTTCTGCGACTGGAGGAACCAGTGGCCGGAAGCGAGAGCGGAAGAAGAAGCAAGGGCAGGGTGGCAAGGGCTAGCGGCCGGACCGTCGAGATCGCGCTCAGCCGCGCTCTCGCCGAACTCGACTATGCCCCCGGCGAGCTCGAAGAGCACGAGTACCGCATGACGGTGATCGCCTCCCCCGAGGAGGGCTTTCTCAGTGTGGGCGGTACCGACGCGGTAGTCGAAGTGGTGCTGCTGCTCGACGGCGAGCCCTCGGATGACGGCGAGGACGAAGTCGAGCTGGGCCCCTTGCGCGACGACGTCGAAGAGGACTACGACGACGAGGACGAGTATTACGACGAGGAGGCTCAGCAGCCGGAGGCCGGCTCGGCCAAGCTGCGGGAGTTCCTCGGTGTGGTCCTTGACGCTTTGGGCCTCGACGCCAAGATCCGCATCGTCGAAGGAGTGGATCTCATCACCGCTGAGGTGACCGGCGAGGATCTGGGGGTCTTCATCGGCAAACGAGGCCAGACGATCGACGCCGTCGAGTACCTTGCGAGCATCGTCCTCTACCCTCGCCCGGAACGGCGCAAGCGGGTCGAGGTCGACGCCGAGGGATACAAAGAGCGACGCCGGGCGACCATCGAACGGGTGGCTATCCGCAAGGCTCAAGAGGCGGCGCGGCGCGGCCGCCCCGTAGAGCTCGAGCCCATGACGGCAGCTGAGCGAAAGATCGTACACGTGACACTCAAGGAGCGCCGCGACGTGGTCACCGAGAGCAAGGGGCGTGAACCTCATCGTGCGGTGGTCATCACTCCTACCCGGTAGGCCGGAGGCGCCGTCACGGCGCCGCCCCTCTGCGTGGAGCGCAGCGACACGATGGCGGTAGGAGACACGATCGTTGCTCTCTCCACGGCTGCGGGCGCCGGGGCCATCGGCATAGTCCGTATGAGCGGCCCCGAGGCGGTGGCGATCGCCGCCGGGGTCTTTCGTCCGGTCGATGGCTCAGATCTAGCCGGGAGTGAGAGCCACCGCGTCCGCTACGGGCACGTGCTCGACCCCTCGAACGGGCGGGCCGTGGACGAAGCCCTGGTTCTGCTCATGCGCGCTCCGGCGACGTACACCCGTGAGGACGTGGTCGAGGTTCACTGCCACGGGGGAAGCGCGGCCCAGCGAGCCGTCCTCAGGCTGCTCATCGCCCAGGGGGCGCGGCCCGCCGAGCCGGGGGAGTTCACCAAGCGGGCCTTCCTCGCGGGCCGGATCGACCTCGCCCAAGCGGAGAGCGTGGCCGGACTGGTCCGGGCGCGGTCGGCCAGTGCCCTCAGGGCCGCGATGCGCCAGCTCGAAGGCGGGCTTTCCGACCGCATCCGCGACCTTCGCAGCCGCATGATCCAGGTCCTGGCCCGGCTCGAGGTAGGCATCGACTTCTCCGACGAGGACGTCGACGAGGTCGATCGGCCACAAGCCTCCGCGCAGCTGCAGGAGATCGAGCGAGACCTACGCGGGCTGCTCGAAACGGCACTTCTCGGGCGCGCGCTCGAGCAGGGGGTGCGCACGGCCATCGTCGGGCGACCCAACGTGGGCAAGAGCTCCCTGCTCAACGCCTTGCTCATGCGGGAACGGGCAATAGTCTCCGAGGTGCCCGGCACCACCAGGGACACCGTAGAGGAACTGGCGGAGATCGCTGGAATACCCCTGCACCTCGTCGACACAGCCGGACTCCGGAGCAGCCACGACCACCTCGAAAGGCTGGGCATCGAGCGCTCGCGTCGGGCGGTGGAGCAGGCGGACCTTGTCTTGGCTGTCATCGACCTCTCCGAGGGGGTCACATCAGCGGACGAGGAGCTCCTCGCGGGTCTTCCCGGTGGGCGGGTGATCCTGGTCGGAAACAAGTGCGATCTGGCTCCTGTCTCCGCCCGCGCCCGCGCCGGAGCGCGGGCGCCGGGCGACCTCCTCGGTTCTCCGTGCGCCGTATCCGCGTTGACCGGTGAGGGTCTCGACCTGCTCCGAGACGCCATCCAGAATGCCGTGGTGGGCGACGGGGGCCTCCACCTGGAGGAGCCTCTGCTGGCCACGGAGCGCCAGCGCCTGCTGGCGGAGGAGGCGGTGCGCGGATTGGAGTCGGCCCGACGAGTCCTCGACGCCGGGCTGGCCGATGAGCTCGTCTGCGAGGACGTTCGCAGCTCGATCCAGGCCCTTGGTTCCATCACAGGCGAGGACCTCATGCCCGACCTGCTCGACGAGATCTTTCACCGGTTCTGCATAGGCAAGTGATGAGCATGGGGTCGCAGTCCAATTGCCTCAGCGCCGGGCAGGATCCTGCTGCACGAGTGATCGTGGTCGGTGGTGGCGTGTCCGGCTGCGCGTGCGCCATCACCCTCGCTCAGGCTGGGATCCCGGTGCTGTTGCTCAACAGCGCCCTCGACGTGGTCGGTCTGCCGGCATACGGCCCGGACGTGTGGGTGGGCGTCGACCGGAGGCCGGAGGATCCCGAAGGACTCTGGTCGTCGCACTGCCTGGCCGCCGTGCCGTCTCTGCTCCGCTCGGTCTGGCAGCGTTGGAGCCTGGTGCCCGAGGGCGCAGAGCAATGGGCGTTAGTAGATCGGAGAGCAGTCTCCCTCGCGACCAAGGAGCTGGTCGAGAGTCTGCGGTTGGTCGATATCCGCCAGGGCTTGGTGGTCGACGTGCGAGAGGTCGCTGGCGGCAGCGTCGAAGTGGAAACGGTTTTCGGGGAGGTTATCGCGGGCAGTGCCTGTGTGCTCGCCGTGGGGCTTGCCCTCGGTGGGAGCATCCGACTCGGCGACACGACTCTGCCGGGCGGCCGCTATGGTGAGGTGGCGGCCGACCGGCTAAAGGAGGCCCTGGTCGCTCGGGGCGCCATCATCACGGCAGTCACCAGGCAGGTGGGAGCGCGGCACGCCGGCCCGCCTCAGACCGTGCTATCGGGGTTCGAGGCCGGCGTCACGGTCACCCGCCTCGTAGCTCCGGTGCTCTCCGGAGCCCAGGTAACCGAAGAACTGCAGTCCCCGAGTGCCGGCCGTAAGGTGCCTCCCGCCCCGCACGAACACGGGGCCTGCGAGCCGTCCCTCGTGACCCAGGGCGCCTTCGCTCTTGTTGTGGAAGCTGGCCAAGGTGCCCAGTGCGGCGGCCCCCACGCTCAGCCCACAGGGCTGTTCCCCGACGGGGCGGCGACCGGTGAATGGTACCTCTCCCCGGAAGCGGCCTCCTCGGGCCTGGCAGCCGACCTCCCCACCGTCCGTCCGCCCCACACGATCAGTGCCTTCACCCTTGAGACATCGGTATGCCATCCCATCCCGGGGATGGAGGGGATATGGGCGGCGGGGCAGGTCACCGGCGCGGTCACGTACAGCGAGAGCCTTCTGTCGGGGAGTCGGGTGGCCCGTATGGTTGCGGAACGAGCACGGCCATGAAGGGGAGGCGTGGCGACGCGGCCACCGCCGGTCTCAACTTCGATGTGGTGGTCGTTGGCGCCGGCCATGCGGGGTGCGAGGCGGCTTTGGCGGCCGCGCGTATGGGTCAGCGGGTGGCGCTTGTGACCCTGAGCGTCGAGAAGATCGCCCTCATGCCCTGTAACCCTGCTGTCGGGGGCGTGGGCAAGGGGCAGCTGACCCGAGAGGTAGACGCACTCGGGGGAGAGCAGGGGCGCAACACGGACCGCTCCTTCATCCAGATAAAGATGCTGAACACGTCCAAGGGACCGGCGGTGCGAGCCCTGCGCGCCCAGGCCGACAAGCGTCTCTATGAGGATTGGATGCGGCACACCATCTTTCGGACGCCGGGCCTCGAAGTGGTACAGGGTGAAGTGGCCTCCCTTGATGTTTCACGTGAAACAGTGCGTGGCCTTCGCCTGGTCGACGGTCGTCGTCTCGGCGCCCGAGCCGTCGTGCTGGCGACGGGCACATTCCTACGCGCCAAGGTGGTCATAGGCGACCGGAGCTATCCCGCGGGTCGGGTCGGGGAGCTTCCCGCGGATCATCTGTCGACCAGCCTCAGGGCTGTGGGCCTCGAACTGGGGCGGTTCCAGTCGGCGACGCCGCCGCGTATCGATGGCCGCACGATCGACCCCGCCCGCATGGTCCCCCAGCCGGGAGAAGAGGGGGGGCTCCGCTTCTCGCATTGGCAGGAACCGGCGGCCCGGACGCAAGTGCCCTGCTATCTGACCTACACGACCCCGGACACTCATGATGTGGTAGCCAGCCACCTGCATCTCAGCCCCCTGAAAAGCGGCTCCATAGGGGGCCGGGGGCCTCGGTACTGCCCTTCCATCGACCGAAAGATCATCAACTTCCCTGATCGTACCCGCCATCCCGTGTTCGTGGAACCCGAGGGGGCCCGCACCTTCGAGATGTACCTGCAGGGTCTGACGACCAGCCTCCCGGTCTTTGTCCAGGAAGCCATCATCCGCGCCACTCCCGGCCTGGAGAATGCCCGCTTGGTCCGTCCCGGTTACGCGGTCGAGTACGACTACATCATCCCTCAGCAGCTGAAACTCTCACTCGAATACAAGCATATGCAGGGCCTTTTCTCTGCCGGGCAGATCAACGGCACGTCGGGGTACGAAGAGGCGGCAGCCCAGGGCCTGATGGCCGGCATCAATGCGGCTCTGAGCGCCCGAGGGGAGCCGCCCGTCGTGCTGACGCGAGACCAGGCGTACATCGGTGTCCTGATCGACGATCTGGTGACGAAGGGAGTGGACGAGCCCTACAGGATGTTCACTTCGCGAGCGGAGTACCGTTTGATCCTGCGCCACGATAATGCCGATGAGCGACTTTCGGCTATGGGGCACGCTCTGGGGCTGATCTCGGACGCGCAGCTGGAGCAGGTCCAGAGGAAGCAGACCCTGATCGAGGAGGGGAGCCTCGCGCTCGCCTCCGCCCAGGTTCGTCCGAGCCAGGCAAGCGACGAAGCCCTCGAGTCCCTCGGCACTGCTCCTCTGACCGAGACTCAATCCGCCGCGCAGCTCCTGCGGCGGCCCCAGCTGTTGTTCGACGACGTCGTCCGACTTCTCGACGCGACGGCCCGGGATCGGCTCGGGGGGCTGCCGTCGGACGTCGCGGAGCAGCTCGCCATCCGGGCTCAGTACGACGGGTACATCGAGCGGCAGATGGCAGAGATAAGGCGGCACAAAGCGACAGAGGGAACCCTCATCCCTCGGGGTCTGGATTTTCATTCGCTAGAAGGCCTGACGGTCGAGGCCAAGGACAAGCTCGCCCGCCTCCAGCCGGAGACCCTCGGCCAGGCCTCGCGCATCGCCGGCGTCTCCCCGGCCGACGTGTCTGTACTCATGATCCACCTGCACCGGAGGCAGGCCGACTCCTGATGGGTGGAGTCTGAGTCCATGCAGCTCTTGCAGACCGAGGAATACGAGGCGCGGGGCCTCCCGCGGGAGGCTGTGTCCCGGTTGGCGGCCTTCGCTGATCTGCTCGCGAGATCCCCCGTTAACGTCACGGCGATCCGAGATTGCGAGGGGATCGAGCGGCTGCATTTTCTCGACTGTCTCTCGCTCTTGGACCTTCCCGAGTTTCACTCCGCGGGACGTATCATCGACGTCGGATCCGGCGGCGGTCTGCCGGCGGTCGTCCTTGCCATCGCCTTGCCTCGCATGGAGGTCGTCGCGGCGGAGTCGGTGGCGAAGAAATGCGGCTTCATCGCCGAGGCGGCCGCCTGTCTCGGTTTGACCAACCTGCAGGTGCAGTGCGCCCGAGCCGAGGAACTGGGGCGCGGCCCGGAGCGAGAGAGCTTCGACGTCGCCGTGTCGCGCGCGCTGGCCTCGCTTGCGGTCGTGGCTGAGCTCACCGTTCCCCTGGTGCGAGTGGGCGGCTCGCTCGTCGTCATGAAAGGGCCCATGTCGGACCAAGAGCGTACATCGGGCGACAACGCCCTCGCTATACTGGGGGCCCCCGGGCTTTGTGGGAAACAAGTGTGGCCTTTCGCTGGGGCCGAGAATCGCTGGCTGTATGTGGCGAGCAAGACGAGGCCGACGCCGTCTGCGTATCCTCGGCGTCCGGGCGTTCCGGAGAAACGACCCCTCGGACAAGCGCGCCGAAGTCGAGGTGGGGCGACATGATCTACGCGGTGGCCAATCAGAAGGGCGGAGTGGGCAAGACGACCACCGCGATCAACCTTGCCGCCACACTCGCCCAGGCGGGCGAACACGTGCTTCTGATCGACATCGATCCCCAGGCCAACGCCACCACAGGCCTCGGACATCGGCCTCCGGCCGAAGATCCGACGATGTTCGAGGTGTTGCTGGGCGAAGCCTCGCTCCGGGAGGTCACGCGGGACACGGTGGTGCCGGGGCTCTCCCTGGCCCCCTCGTCGCGGGAGCTCGCGGGAGCCGACGTCCTGCTCGCCGAGCTGGACCGCCGAGAATCCCGGCTGCACGACGCACTGCACTCGGTGCTCGCGGCGTCCGATGCTTTCGGGTTCGTCTTCATCGACTGCCCGCCATCCCTCGGTCTGCTGACCGTGAACGCTCTGGTGGCGGCTCAGGAGGTGATCGTGCCGGTACAGACCGAGTACTACGCGCTCGAAGGCCTCGCTCAGCTTCTCGAGACGGTCGACGCAGTGAGGAACCGCCTCAATCCGGGCTTGCTGGTCGGCGGTATCGTGCTGACGATGGCCGACCTGCGCACGAACCTCGCCCGAGAGGTCGAGGCCGAGGTGCGCTCTCATTTCCCGGAGCTCACCTACACTACCGTTGTGCCGCGCAATGTCCGTCTGGCCGAAGCGCCGAGCCACGGCTTGCCCGTCTCCATGCTGGATCCTGCATGCCCCGGGTCCGACGCATACTTCGATCTGGCCAAGGAGGTGGTCGAGCGTGCCTAGCCCGAAGAAGAGCGGTCTTGGTCGCGGTTTGGCTGAGCTGTTGGGAGAAGGCGGGAGCCGTCTCTCCGACCTCCGAGGACCACGTGCTGCGCAGGAGGCCGAGGGCGACGGCGGTTCCGTCGGGTCCGCCCCCGTGGCTCGAGCAGCAGTGGACGTACAGGCGCCCCCGGGAGTCCTCGATCTACCGGTGACGTCCATCCGGCCCAACCCGCGCCAGCCTCGCCGTTCCATGGACGCGGAATCGCTCGCCGAGTTGGCAGCTTCGATCGCGGCTGTAGGGGTCGTGCAGCCGGTGATCGTGCGCCAGGTGGGCGACGGCTACGAGCTTATCGCGGGCGAACGTCGCTGGCGTGCGGTGCAAGCGGCCGGTCACACTGTCGTCCCCGCGATCGTCCGCCAGGCCTCCGACGTGGAGAGTCTGGAGCTCGCTCTGATAGAGAACGTGGCTCGTCAGCAGCTCAACCCCATCGACGAAGCGTACGCTCTCCAGGTGCTGCTCGACGACCTGGGGGTGACCCAGGAGGCGCTGGCGGGGCGAGTAGGCAAGAGCCGGTCCGCGATCGCCAACAAGGTGCGGCTCCTCGATCTGCCCGCACCGACGCAGGAGCTTCTGGCTCAGGGAGCGCTCAGTGAAGGCCACGGCCGCGCGCTGCTGGGCCTGCGGAGTCGGGGAGACCAGGTCCGGGTAGGGCGGCGGGCGGCGGAGGCCGGCTGGTCGGTGCGGGCGGTCGAAGCCGAGGTTCGGCGCCTGAACGAGAGCGCGAAGTCCACCGCGACCGCGCCGGGGATCTCGCAGGGCCTCGAACCTTCGGTGGTGGACGCCCTTCGCGATGGCATGTACGGGCTCTTCGAGGTGATGCCCGTGGTCCGTCTGAAAGGAGAGGGCGGCCGGATCGAGATCCCGTTCCGTGATCGGCAGGAGCTGGCGCGGATGCTCGGACGGCTCAGCCGGAGGGGCGAGTAGGCGTGCCATGCCACCGATAGGCGACCCAGCTCTCGCCCCCTCGCAGCTCCACCGCGCGGTCGTAGGCTGGAACCGCCACCCGCAGGCAGGCGTCGTACGGGTGTCATCGAATTCGGACGGCGTGCCCCGCGGACGGCGCGCCGCGTCTCGAGGGGAGAGCTGCTATGAGTACATGGATGACCCGGGGGAGCGGCCGGACACGCTCGGGAGTGCTCGTGCTCTTGGGCGTCGTGGTCCTTGCTGCCCTTGGACTCGTCGTGAGCGGGTGCCAGTCGAACGGCGCTCCGGCGGAGGGGTCCACGGTGTCGACTAGCCAGCCGATCGATACCATCACGGTGACGGGCACGGGTAAGGCGACGGTCATGCCCGACGAAGCGGTCGTGAGCGTGGCCGTGGAGAACGACGCTGACACGGCCGGCGCGGCGCTTGACGCGAACTCCAAGCAGATGCAGAAGGTCCTCGACGGGTTGAAGGCGGTCGGGATCAAGCAAGATCAGATCGAAACGTCGAACGTCGTCGTCTACCCGAATCGGAGATACGATCAGCAGACAGGTCAGGAGACATTGGTCGGGTACAGGGCGAGTAACTCGGTCACGGTGACGATGACGGACATGACCCAGGTACCCGTCGTGTACAAAGCCGCCACCGAAGCGGGGGCCAACAACATCTCCGGTCCGAGCTGGCAGCTCTCCGATGACAACCAGGCGGTGAACCAGGCGTTGGCGAAAGCCTTCGAGAACGCTCTGAGCAAGGCGCAGGCGCTCGCCACGGCTGCTGGAGTCAAGGTGGGCGACGTCATGGTGATGAACGAGGGCTCCTCTTCCACGCCGCCCATCATCTACGGCACCCGGGAGATGGCGGGCGCGAAGGCGGCGGACTCGGTCACGCCGCCCCCGATGAATCCCACGAACATCGACGTCACCGCCACGGTGACGGCGACCTATAGATTACAGCGCTAGGGGTCGCCTCTGCAGCGCTGCCCTGCCGGGCGAAAAACGAAGTGGCTGTGGCGGCCGCCCCCGACCGGGGCGGCCGCCACAGCCGTCATGCGAGCGTCCGGTGTGGCAGCCGACGTATGTTTCACGACCCCTCCGTATCCGGCGGCGGGCTGATATCATCGGCAGAATGGAACTCGATGTGCAGACCACGAACGTAGCTGACGGCTGGGCGGTCCGCCTTCGGGTGTCCCTCGACCGCGCCGAGACCAACGAGCTCTTCCTAGCGGGCGACAAGCTCGTCGCGTGGCCGACTGAGGGGATGCGCTCTTCAGGCGGTGCTGTCCCCCTCGAGCGGAGCAGTATGTTCCTCTCCGAGATCGTGGCCAAGCCGGAAGGCCTGGAACTGGCGTACGAGACGCAGGAGCTGGCGGAACGGACGCAGAAGATCCTGGCCTACCAGGTGCGGGCCGCGTTCCCGGCCGATTGAACGGAGGCAAGGTGGAAGGTGAAGACCCCATCTATGAGCTGATGAAGGGGTACCTGGAGGTGCCGGGGGTGCTCGCCGCCATCCTGGTCTCTGATCAGGGATTGGTCATCAACAGCGCTCGCTCCGACTCTGTCGACACCGACACGATCTCGGCGCTGGTCGTGGATGTCGTCGCGGCGGCCCAGCGCTTTGGGCAAGAGACAGGGGTCGGGGGCCTGGACACCATGACGATCGAGTTCGAGGAGCTCAACCTGCTGCTCGCACCCTTCCATGCCGACTGCATGCTGACGCTCGTCGCTCGGCCCGGCACGTTCGGCCAACCCGGAGAGTCCCTGGTCTGACCGGCGTCCGACCGGAGTCTGAGTCGCGATCGCCCGGCGCCTAGCCGATCGCGCTCAGCACCTTGCCCGTCTTGAAGTCGATCAGCGCGACGACGTCAGGGGCGGAAGGTTCGGCGTCCGCGGAATCTGTGCCCCAGACCTGCCACACGAACGGGCCGTGCGTCGCGGCTGTGAGCACATCGCCGCGCGCTGTGCGATACGTGTAGGGGACACTGTCGGGCAGGAAGAGCAGCTCGACCTTGGTGGGGCGCACCGTGCTGACGGCGAAGTACTTCTTTGCCTCTGCCAGCGCTTTTCCCGACGTGCTCAGCGGCGACGAGGGGGTCGTCCAGGCGGCGGTCCAGATGAATTCGTAGGACCGGAGTGGATGCAGCAGATATTGACCGTCCTGGGTGGGCGAGGTGTAGCGCTCCGCGATCGGCATCGGAAGCACTAGGATCACCACGACCACCAGCGCCGCTATCCAGGTCCACTGTCGGCTCGGTCTCATCGATCCGACTCCCCTCGGGTTCGGTCCCCCGTTTTGCGGACGGCAAGCGGACGGGGCAATGCCTCTGAGTTTAGGGAGGCGGGGGAGGAGTGTCAATCGTGCGGCGGTCTTCAGCGGGGAACGCCGCGGGACCCCCGGATCCATGGGTGCTCTTCCATTCGTCTTCCAGGGCGCGCGCCGCGTTCACTTCGGTCTGCGTGAGTGAAGGTTCCCCGACCTTGCGGGCCAGCAGCACCGAGCGGCGGATGAACCAGAGCGTCGCCGCGACGAGAGCGAGCACGATGAAGGCGAAGCCTCCGATGAAGCGCAGGCCCGACGCCGAGAAGAGGCTGTAGTTGTTTCGAGCGTAGGCCATCCACTGCCGGCTGATCTCCTGGTCGGTGCGCCCGTAGGTGTCGATGAGCGCCTGGCCGAACGATCTCGCCGTCGCGAGATGAGCCACCAGTCGCCATAGATCCGGCTCGCCGTAGGTGTCGGCCAGGAAGCCCACCACAGCCAGGCCTTCGACGGTGGCGAGGTCTCTGTTGGGACCCTGGAGCGCGTCGATCGAGTCCAGGGCAGGCAGCGGGACAAAACCGCCTGAGGTCGCGGCGTATATGAACTCCAGGCTCGGGCGCTGAGCTCCTGATGCGTACTGCGCGAGGCCTTCGTTGAACCAGTCGGGGATGTCCAAGCCGTCGCGCACGTTCAGCCCGAGCAGGATGTGGGCTAGCTCGTGGGTGACGACCTCCTGGTCGAGTTGGGCGCCCAGCAGGTAGATCTGGCGGCCTCCGAACGTGGCGAAGCCACGAGTCATCGGAGCGGGCTGGATCTGCTCGTATTCCGCGGAGTCTTCGACGACGACGATCGTTATGGGCTTCTTGGGGAGGCGCCCGAAGTGAGGCGCCAGCTGGCTCCACGCGCGCTCGGCCTTGTCGAGTGTGCTGGATGCCACAGATTCGTGGCGAGCTTGGACGATGTAGTGCTGTGACTGTACCTCCGCGCCCAGTGTTATGGTGTGCACCGGGGTCGCCACGGCCGGGAGAGGGGACAGGGCGGCGGACGCGAAGAGAGCCAGGACCACCAGGATCAGAACGGCGTTGAGTACAGAGGCGATGCTCGGGAAGCCTGTGTGTCTACACCGAGTCGTGGGTGCTGGGGGGCATAGGGAGTCGCGGGCCATCATGACGACGCGCCCTCGGGTTCATCGCTTGCCAGGTCGGCCCACACGACGGGCGTCAGGCGTTCCAGGTCGCGGGGCGCCATGCGGAGCATGTGGTGGTGGGACCCTCCGCCGAAGTATGCGTCCTTCAGCCTGCCTACAGCGAGATCGCCGAACACGGGAAGCTGGCTCGGGTGGCCGACGGGAGCCACGGCTCCCACCGCGTAACCCGTCACCGTCTCGACCACCGAGCCCCGCGCGAGCACGGCTCGTTCGGCCTGAGCGACAGCACCGAGCTTGTCGAGGGACAGGGAGCGGTCGCCGGTCACCAGAGCGATCACCGGCCGGCCGTCTACCAGGCAGACGAGACTCTTCACGATCTGGGTGAGGGGCGCCCCCAGGGCTTCCGCCGCCTCTTGCGCCGTGCGGGCGTAGCCCACCTCGGCGAGGTCGCACTGCACCCCGGCGAGTGAAAGGAAAGCCCTCAGTGTCGTTTCGTCAGCCATATCTGTAAAGTACCCCACGACCGTGGTTCCGACATCACGGTGCTGTAATATCTCAGACTGGTATGCGATCCGCGAGCAGGGGCCTAGATGCCACGCAAGGGCAGAATCCTCGTTCACACGGGCGACGGAAAAGGCAAGACGACGGCGGCCCTGGGCACAGCCTTTCGGGCGGCCGGCCATGGGCAGAACGTCGCCATCGTGCAGTTCATGAAGGGCAAATGGACGTACGGCGAGATATTCGCGATCCAGAGGTTCCCCAACATCTACTTGGCGCGCCTGGGTTCCGGCTTCACCTGGCTCAAGGAGGGTCTGGAGGAGGATCGCGAGCTTGCCCAGAGCGCGTGGGCCCTGTGTCGGGAGCTGGCTCATAGTCGGGAGTACGATCTGCTGGTCATGGACGAACTGAACTACGCTCTCGACTACGGCCTGGTCGATGTGGACGAGGTGGTGCAGTTCCTCCACGGCAAGCCGGAGGAACTATCTGTCATCATCACGGGTAGGCGCGCGAAGCAGGAGCTCATCGACGCCGCCGACACGGTGACCGAGATGCGCGCGGTGAAGCACGGGTTTCGCGCGGGTTTGCGTGCCCAGAAGGGTATCGAGTACTGACATGACTGTTCGCAACGTCCCCACCGAGCGCGCCCGCGACGTCCTCCGCCGCCTGGTCGACCTGAACCGCATCAGCGGAGCGCATGCCGACTCTCTGCCCTCCCACTACGACGACGGCGAGAGCGAGGGCCTTGCTTTGACGCCCGTGCGCCGGCGCCGACTCTATGAGGACGTGGTGCAGCAACTCCAAGCATTGATCTCCTCCGGCCGTCTGGAGCCGGGAGATCAGCTGCCATCGGAGCGAACGCTGGCCGACCGGCTGGCGGTGAGCCGGACGAGTGTGCGTGAGGCTCTGCGCATCCTCGAGGCGCGGGGGATGCTCGAAGCCCGGCCGGGCCAGGGGCTCTTCGTGCGCGGACGGCGGACAGAAGAGGTGGTCAGTCTCCTCGCCTCCTACTTGATGAAAGAGCACGAGACCTTTCTCGAGGTGCTCGACGTGCGCGAAGCTCTGGAGCGCAAAGCGGCCGAAAGAGCAGCCGTGCTCGCGACTCAGGGCGATCTCGACGCTCTCAAGTCGGCCGTCATCGTGATGCAGGAGGAGGTGCTCGAGGGCAGGGCGGCGCTCGATTCCGACACCGAGTTCCACCACGCTTTGGGTGTAGCTTCACGTAATGAAGTTCTTAGTCGCATGCTCGACACCACGCTCAGCCTCATGACCCAGCGCCGCAAGGAGATCTTCGCCAGAAGCTACGGTGGGATCTTGACCCTCCACCAGCATGTGGGGATCTACCGAGCGGTCAAGAACCACGACGGCCAGCTGGCCGGCGACCTCGCGTCGGCTCACCTTCGAGAGCTCGGTCTCAACGCGAGCCGAAGGGGGCGTTCCTACCCAGACCCGGACGAGTAGCGGGTCATGCAGGTCGGGCAAAGTATCGCGCTGTTCATCTTGGCGGGCCTGGCCGAGATAGGGGGCGGCTATCTGGTGTGGCTCTGGCTGAGGGACGGTCGGGGTCTGGTGTACGGCCTTGTCGGAGCGCTCGTCCTGTTCGTGTATGGCATTCTGCCCACGCTTCAGCCCACCGGGTCGTTCGGCCGCATCTATGCCGCCTACGGGGGCATCTTCGTGGTCATGTCGACGGCGTGGGGCTGGGGGATCGACGGGCTGAGGCCCGACCGCTTCGATCTCATCGGCGCCGCGGTCTGCCTGGCCGGCGTCGGCATCATAATGTGGGCGCCCCGGTAGGTTCTCTCTCTCGCCCGGACGTAGGCCGCAACACGTGGCGTATCTCCCGATACCCGACAGAAACCCGGCCTTTCATCCTGTCCAACTGAATGGGTTGACACGACCTGTGACTCCTGACACACACTGA
>JAJZQZ010000179.1 GCA_021802965.1 Actinomycetes bacterium | reverse complement strand
ATGACGAAAGCGTACAGGGCCAGGGCTTCGGCCAGGGCCACACCGATGATCATGGTGGTACGGATCTCGCCCACCGCTTCCGGCTGACGCGCGATGGCGTCGGTCGTGCGGCCGGTCATGTAGCCGATGCCGATGCCCGGGCCCAGGGTGGCGATACCCATGCCGATCCCGGCGGCCAACTTCGCTGCGGCTGCTGCATCCATGAACGTTCTCCCTTTCCTGGAGTTTTTAGTGGCCCGCGTAGATCGCGGACTCTATGTAGATCACCGAGAGGAGCGAGAAGATGTAGGCCTGGATGAAGGCCACGAACACTTCGAACCCGAGCATCGCTACAACAAACAGCAGGGGGGGGATCGCGATGATGTAGCTGGCGGCCTTGAGCACCAGCGCCAGCATCACCAGGATGACCAAGTGGCCAGCGATGGTGTTGCCGAAGAGCCGGATGGCCAATGACAGGGGTTTGAAGAACTCGCCCATCAGGTGAACCACGAAGAAGATGGCGTTCAGCGGCGCCACCAGCAGTTTCGGCACCCCGGGAGGGGTGAGCCACGACTTGACGTAGCCGCCGAAGCCATGCCGCTTGATGCCCTGGAACTGCGTCACACAGAAGACGACCGCGGCCAGGCCGAACGTGACGTTGATATTGGCCGTAGGCGTGTAGGGTCGCAGCAACCCCGGCTTGGGGATGAGCCCGACCATGTTCATGACGAAGATGTAGCAGAACAGCGTGAGCACGATGTAGTAGTACTTCTTGCCCTTTTCGCCCATCTGACCGGTCAGGTGACCCGTGGCGAAGTTGAGCAACACCTCGGCGATCGTCTGCAGCCGGCCGGGATCCTTGCGCAGCCGGCGGCTGACCACGACGAAGAAGACGAAGACGATGATCGCCGCGACCCACATGTACACCACAGCGTTGGTGATGGAGAAATCGAAGGGACCGACCTTGGGGATGTGCACCAAGGTCTGCACGTTCAACTCGTGCAGGACTTCGGAGACTTTGTCGCCGGAGGCTTCAGAGGCCACGCTGCGTTCCTCCTAGTGAACGGGATGAGACGACGACGGGGACGCACTGCCGGGCCGCGGGCCCGTAGTCCGGCCCTTGACAGCGAAACGATAGAGCGAGTAGCCGCTCAGGGCGGTGAAGCCCATCACGAAGGTGATGGCGGCAGCTATCAGGTCAAGACCGGTCCAACGCCGCAGGGCGTAGAAGATCACGCCGACGGTGGTCAGACGCAGGATGAACGTGAGGACCGAGAGCAGCTGGAGACGGACGCTCGCCCGCTTCGAAAGCCAGAGTTGCGAACGGGTCGACGAAAGATGGTACGCCAAGGCCATAACGACCCCGACCGCCACGGATGCGAGCATCACTCCCAGGACAGCCCTCCGCTCAACCCTCTCCATTCCCTCCGGGCCCGGGTGGGCCGCCGTTCTTGCGCCGACCGTCTTTGTCGGCAGAGATGACGGTACGGATGAACGTCCAGAACCCGAGGCCCGCCCCTACGAACACACCCCCGATCATGAGCCACGGAACCGTATCGAAGAGACGGTCGAGCCCATACCCGATGCCTGTGAACACGAGGACTAAGGCGACGAGCTGAAAACCCGCGCCGCTGACCTGCGAAAGGTTACGCATAGGGTCCTTGCTCACCCGAAAACCGCCCGTATGATAGCGAGTCGAAGGAGCCTTGGCAAGAACGTCACGAACTCTTTTCTATACCCGTGAACCGTTTGCAGGAACATCCGGCCGTTCAGCCTCCCCTTCGTCCCGACCGCCGGCCGGGAGGCCCGTGGAGCCTTCGCGCGCGGTCCCGCCCCTCCCTTGGCGGTCCGACCGGCCGCTCAGCTTGCTCCACCGAAGGATCTCGAGCACGTACGCGAGGTAGGCCGACACGACCAAGGCCACTCCGGCGACGATAGCCGTGACCCACATCGGCGCGAACCGCATGCAGAGCGCGACCACGCCCATGAGGGCCGACCACGAATACAGGATGCTCACCGTCTGTCTCTGCGAGTAGCCCAGGTTGGCGAACCGATGATGCAGGTGCCCCCGGTCGGCCACGTAGATGGGCCGCCGGTTCTTCACCCTTCGGAGGATGGCGAACCCCGTGTCGAAGATGGGGATGCCCAACACGAGCAAAGGGATCAGCAAGGCGACGGCCGCGACACCCTTGAGGAAGCCCTGGAGGCTCACGGCCGCCAGGAGAAAGCCGAGGAGGAGCGAACCGGAGTCGCCCATGAATATGGTGGCCGGGTAGAAGTTGTGCCAGAGAAAGCCGATGGTCGCTCCCGCCGTGATCGCGGCCAGCACCCCGATGTCTATCCTCCCGAGTGATATCGCGATCACGCAGAAGATGACGGCGCTGATGGCGCAGACTCCCGCGGCCAGCCCGTCCATGCCGTCGATGAAGTTCACGATGTTCATGATGGCCACGACCCACAGCACGCTGAAGGGGATGCCGACCCAGCCAAGCACCAGGATCCCCAGTCCCGGGATCGTGAGCGTCTCAAGACGCACGCCCGTGAGCACCAGCAGGATGGCCACGACGAACTGAAGGGCGAGCTTCACCAAGGGCGGTGTGCCCCTGACGTCGTCGAGGACTCCCACCAGGGTGATGAGCGAGGCTCCCACCAAGATGCCCCGCATGGGGCCCTCGGTCGAGACCAGGAGCAGGCTGGGGATGATGACCCCGAAGTAGATGGCTATACCCCCCAGCCGGGGCGTGGGCACCGAGTGGATCTTGCGGCCGCCCGGCTCGTCCAGCGCTCCCATGCGGCGGGCGAGTTCCGCGACGACAGGGGTGAGGGCCCAGGTTATTGCCAGTGCCACCCCGAAGCCCACGAAAGCGGGCCACGTGTCGGTGAAGAACCGGCCGACGCCGGTCATTCCAGCACAGGCGCCAACAGAGTGCCCGCCTCGGCGAAGACCTCCATGGCCAGTCCGTCGGGATACGGCCCGGCGAAGTACACGGCCTGGATGCCGGCGTTCACCAGCATCTTGGCGCACACGACGCAGGGCTGGTTCGTACAGTAGAGCTCGGCTCCGGCGATGGCGATGCCATGATAGGCCGCCTGGATGATCCCGTTCTGTTCGGCGTGGAGGCCGCGGCACAACTCGTGCCGCTCGCCGGACGGTATACCCAGCTGGTCGCGCAGGCAACCGCGCTCGTCGCAGTGGGCCAGCCCCCGAGGGACCCCGTTATACCCCGTCGCCAGTATCTGGCGGTTCTTGACGAGAACGGCGCCTACTGAGCGGCGCAGGCAGGTCGACCGGGTAGCGACGACCCGCGCGATCTCCATGAAGTAGCTCTCCCAGCTGGGGCGCATCGCCTCTCCCCCCGGAGAACCGCGGCTCAACGAGTCAGCTTGCGCGCGACGAGCGGGTGGTCCACCACGATGACGTTGTCCACGGCAGCGGTCATAGGCGACGCCTCTTGCGTCCGGGTCAGAGCGACAGGCTGGAGTACAGGGGGTGGGCCTCGACCAGAGCCCGACTGCGCGCCCGCAGGCTCGCGAGGCGCTCCTCGGTGGGCTCCGTGGTCAGGACCTGGGCGATGATGCGTCCCACCTCGCGGGCCTCTTCCTCGCCGAACCCGCGGGTGGTCACGGCGGGCGTGCCCACCCGGAGCCCCGAGGTCACGGTCGGAGGCCTCTTGTCACCCGGGACGCTGTTCTTGTTGGCGGTGATGCCCACCTCGTGAAGAAGGTCCTCGGCCCGCTTGCCCGTCATCTCGCTGCCGTTGAAGTCGATCAGCATGAGATGGTTGTCGGTACCCCCGGAGACCAGGTCGAGGCCCCCGGCCATGAGCTCCTCGGCCATGGCCCGCGCGTTGGTCACTGTCCGCCGTTGCTTCTCGCGGAACTCCTCGGTGCCGGCCAGGTAGAAGCAGACCGCCTTGCCCGCGATCACGTGCTGAAGGGGACCGCCCTGCAGGCCCGGGAAGATCGCTTTGTCCAACCGGGCTGCGTCCTCGATGCGGCAGAAGACCGTGCCGCCCCGCGGACCGGCCAGGGTCTTGTGCGTCGTCGTGGTGACCCACTCCGCCTTCCCGAACGGCGACTGATGCACTCCCGCGGCGACGAGACCCGCTATGTGGGCCATGTCGACCATGAGCTGCGCGCCGACCTCGTCGGCGATGGAGCGGAAGGAGTCAAAATCGAGTTCTCGCGGGTACGCGCTCGCGCCGGCAACGATGAGCTTGGGACGGACTTCCAAGGCGACCTCACGGACTTGATCGTAGTCGATCCGACCGGTCTCCTCCCGAAGGCAGTAATGGTGGAAGCCGTATTCGCGTCCGGAGAAGTTGACCTTGAGGCCGTGAGTCAGATGCCCCCCGTGCTCCAGCCGCATCGCGAGGACCGTGTCCCCGTGCTCGAGGGCCGAAAAGTAGACCGCCTGGTTGGCCGCCGAGCCGGAGTGTGGCTGTACGTTGGCATGCTCGGCTCCGAACAGGGCCTTCGCCCGCTCGATGGCGAGGCTCTCGACCGCGTCGACCACCTCGCACCCACCGTAGTAGCGCTTGCCCGGGTAGCCCTCGGAGTACTTGTTGGTGAGTACGCTCCCCACCGCCTGCAGCACGGCGAGAGGGGTGAAGTTCTCAGAGGCTATGAGCTCGATGTTGTCCTGCTGGCGACGGAGCTCCCGTCCGATAAGCCCGGCGATGGCCGGGTCGGCCTGCGTCAGGGGCAGGCCGGCGTAGCTGTCCGTCACGTCTCGTCCTCCGCCTGGTCGTCCAGGCACGCCTTGATCTCCATCATCATCTCTACGCGGCGCTGGTGCCGCCCGCCCTCGAACTCGGCGGCGAGCCAGGCTCGCAGCACGTCGACCGCGGCGCCCGGCCCCAGGACGCGCGCCCCGAGGCACAGGACGTTGGCGTCGTTGTGGGCCCGCGCCATGCGCGCGGAAAAGGACTCACTGACCGACACGGCTCTGATGCCGTCGATCTTGTTGGCCGAGATGGCCATGCCCGTCCCGGTGCCGCAGATGAGCAGGCCCATGTCGGCGCCTCCAGAAGCCACCAACCGACCCGCTCGCTCGGCGAACGCGGGGTAGTCGACACTGGCGAAGCCGCCCGTGCCCAGGTCGATGACCTCGTAGCCGCGGGCCTCGAGCTCCTCCACGAGTGGTTCCTTCAGGGGGTAACCGGCATGGTCGCATCCGACCGCGTAGCGCATCGCAGATCCTCCTCCGTGACCGGGCGCAAGGATATCAGATGACGACCCGGGTTCGGAGCACAGCCCAAGCCGCCGGCCCAGCGCGAAAGGGGGACACGCTGCACGCGGAACGGTGCTAGCAGATGGGATGAGAAGGCCAGCCTCCCCCGGGGTACCGTAAGGTCCCCAATCAGAGTCGGGCTCATGGGCCCAAAGATAAGGAGGCTGACCGTGAGTAATGCTACCACCACGTGGGAGACGCAGGTGACTGTGGGTCTGGATCTCGGTGACCGCTACTGCCAGATCTGCGTGCTCGACGAGGCGGGAGAGGTGACCGAAGAGGGTCGGGTAGCGACCAAGCCCGAGGCCCTCCACCGCCGCTTTTCCGGCACCGACCCGCTGCGTATCGTGCTCGAAGCCGGCACCCACTCCCCTTGGGTGAGCCGTCTGCTCTCCGCATGGGGCCACGAGGTGATCGTGGCCAACCCGCGCAAGCTCAGGCTCATCTACCAGAACGACTCCAAGTCTGATCGGGTGGACGCCGAGTATCTGGCCCGGGTGGGACGCCTGGACCCGGCACTGCTTTCCCCCTTGACCCACCGGGGGCCCGAGACCCAGGCCGATCTCGCCCTCGTGCGTAGCCGCAACGTCCTCGTCCGAGCCCGCACCCGGCTCGTCAGCCATGCCCGCGGGACCACGAAGTCCTTGGGCGGCCGTCTGCCTGCCTGTGCGAGCGACGCCTTTGTTCGCAAAGCCGGCCCCTGCGTTCCCGAGGAGCTCACCCCGGCGCTTGCCCCGGTCCTCGCCATGATCGCGAATCTCTCTGAGGAGATCCGCGCTCTCGACGAGAAGATCGAGGAGATGGCCAAGGAACGCTACCCAGAGACAGCGCTGCTCGCCCAGGTGCCGGGCGTCGGTACCCTCACGGCCACGGTCTACGTCCTCACCGTGCAGGACCCGGAGCGCTTCCCGAGGAGCCGGGCGGTGGGCTCCTATCTGGGCCTTCGCCCCCGGCAGGCCGACTCCGGCGCCCTCTCCCCTCAGCTGCGCATCACCAAAGCCGGGGACGAGCACCTGCGTTGGCTCTTGGTGGGGGCCGCCCACTATATCCTTGGACCCTTCGGTCCGGACTCGGATCTCAGGCGTTGGGGACTCAAGCTCGCCGAACCGGGGGGCAAGCGGGGCAAGAAACGGGCGGTGGTGGCCGTGGCCCGCAAGCTCTCGGTACTTCTTTTGCGTCTCTGGCAGACGGGGGAGGTCTACGAGCCTCTGCGCAACGCGCGACTCCGGGGTGAAGTCATGACGGCTGCAGATACGGTTCACATCTAGATGAGTGATTCCACGCCGCTACGAGCAATAACAGACCAAGGACCGGCTGGGACGGCCCAGTTGGTGGTTGAGACTGATGCAGGCGGCGAGACAGAGAAAGCGCTGCAGTATGCGCTCTTTGAGCCCGGCCGGGGTGCGAGCGCCGTGGCGTTCCAAGGTGAGGATGTCCTTGCAGGTCCAGAAGATGGACTCGATGCGTTGGCGAAGCGGGGCGAGATGAGGCCCCTCTCCCGGCTCGTCTTTGCGCGTGGGCCGAACCACGGTGGCCTCAAGGTCCTTGACCGCCAAGGCGAAGTCTCTACCCGCATAGCCTTTGTCGGCAAGGAGGATCTCCCCGCCGTGTCGATGGCAACGCTCGAGCAGTTCGAGCCCCACCTCCCGCTCGTCCCGTTTGGGCGAGGCGAGGGCAATAACCCGGGGAGTGCCGTCAAGGGCGAAGATGGCATGCAGCCGCACCCCCCAGAAGTAGCGGGAATGAGAAGCGCAGTACCCGTAGTCACAGATGTCGGCAAGGGCCGAGCGCAGAACCGTCTCCCGGCTTCGGGCGCATTCGACCGGAGTCGAGTCGATGAGCAGGAGATCGTCCGAGAAACCGGGGCTTTGCTCGCTAAAGATGACGAGGAACCATTCGAGATACGGAGCGAGACGGCGCCGACGCTTGAAGTAGCCAGCCTGTCTCGGAAGCAGAGGTATGAGGGGGGAAAGACGCCGGCGAGCGGTAGCGAGGAAACGGCGATCAGACGGAATGCCAAGAGCGGCCTGAGCCACGCACAGGGTAAGGATCTCCGCGTCGGTGGTTCTGCGTCTGGCATTGCCGCGCCTCTCTGGCAAAAGATCATCGGCTGTCCAATAAACGTGAGTGCAGAGGGGTGCGAGG
>JAJZQZ010000178.1 GCA_021802965.1 Actinomycetes bacterium | reverse complement strand
ATACTACCGGCACACAGAGGAGAACCTCGGCCGAGACCCCCGGATCCAGCTCCTCGTAGCATCGCGCAAAGCCGAGGGGACCATGGGCCCCGGGCAGGGCTGCCTGCTCAAGGGCACCGCGAGCGTCGTGACGTCGGGAGCCGACCTGGACCGCGTGAAGGAGCGGTTCCCGTGGGCGCGCGCGGCCTTGGTGGTGCGCGTCGAGGAGGTCTTGCCGCAGCTGTAGGGGGCTGTTGAAGAACGACGCCCCGCCGCCATGGCGCGCTGACGAGTGCGAGACAACGGCTCAATCCCGGTCGTCGGAGACGAGTTCGCCTTCCCACGCTTCGCGGCCTTCTCGGACCGCGAAGAAGGCGATCACGAAGCCGGCGACCGAGTCGAGCCAAGTCCAACCGACCAGGGCAAAAGCCACCAAGCCCACGAAGGTCGAGGCCGACAGCCAGGCGCACAGTCGCGTCTCCGCCGCGTCCGCGACCATCAGCCGGGATCCGAGGCGTTCCCCCGTACGTCGTTTCAGCCGAGCGAGCACCGGCATGACGACAACCGACAATCCCAGCAAGACCACGCCGACCGTACTGGTATCGGGCGTTGCCCCAGTGGCAAGATCGCGGATCCCTTCGAACACGACGTACGCCGCGAGGGCGAAGAACGTCAGCGCGATGAAACGGAGCGCCCGCCTCTCCTTCACCTCGTCGACGTCACCGCCCCGGATCTCAGCCGTGAGCCGTACAAGCACGACGCCCGCGGATGCAACCTCGATCACCGAGTCGATCCCAAAGCCGAAGAGCGAAACAAGACCGGCGGCAAGTCCCGCAAGAATGGCGACAAAGCCCTCACCGATGTTGTACACGATGGTGAACCGCTCGAGACGGATCGCACGTCTCGCGTCCGGTGAGCCCGCCCTCAACCCGGGAGCCTGCATGCGCTGCACGGCGTGCCCGTGGCGGTGACGTCGACCGTCGGCCCGACATCGGCCGTCGTAACGGTCGCCGAGGTGCCGCTGTAGGATTCGCTCACGACGACGTGGCCCTCCGGGTCGAGCACCTTCACCGTGTCTCCGTCGTTGTTCCAGACAGCGCGCCCACTCATGCCCCAATAGAGGTCGGACTGGGTGCTCGCGCCCGAGCCGGAGTGCAGGGTGAGCTTCTGGTCCTTCTGGAAGATGATGTCCGGGAAGTCATAGTGCTTGCCTGATTCGTCCTCCACAGAGTAGCCAAGGAGCGTGCCCGACACGAGGACGCGGAAGACGACGTACTCATCGTTCAGGTTGTTGTTGTCGTTGCCGGCGGCGTCGTAGTGGATGAGAGCGACGGCAAGCGGCGAGTCGGCCGCCGCTCCCCAGATACCCACGCGAGCGGCCTGCGCCTCGTCCTGAGCCGCCTGGAGACGCTCTGTGTACCTGGCGTTCGGAGGGACCGTGTAGAGGGTGGCGAGCCCGAGCCGGAGCAGCTCCTCGTTCGCCATCGTCTGGCCCACCCAGACATACGCGAGAAGACGGCCATACATGTCCCTGGTCTCGACATCGGTCTCCAGGGTCACAGTCTTGCCGTCCAGCAAGGCCTCGAGCGCGGCGGTCGCCTCGGCGCTGAACGTTTCCCCGGTCTCGGGAGTGTCGACGCCGAGAAGGCGCACCGTGTCCGTGATGCCGTTCGTGCTGACATGGATGGTGTCCCCGTCGACCACTCGAGTGACGAGGCCCGTCTGCCCGCCCCCTCTGATGCGGGCCAGAGCGTTGTGCAGTACCTGAGCCACCTCTCCCCTGGTCGCCGCCGCCCAAGGGTCCCAGGAGGGACCAAAGCCTTGGAGGCCGCCGAGAAGCCCATCGGCCTCGGCTTTTCGGAGTTCGGCCGCGTGGATCGGATCGGTAAAATCAGGCAGGCTGCCGCGAAAGTCAATGGCCGGAGAGGCGAGGGTGCCCGGCAAGATCCGGTCGAGAGCCCGCACTACCATGGTGACGAGCTGAGCCCGCCTCATCGGTTCGCCCGGAGCGAAGGTGGTCGCGGACGTGCCCTTGGTGATCCCGCGGTAGGCGCAGACCGCGATGTAGTTATCCGGGAAGAAGGGGTCGGCATAGCCGCCGGTCTGGACGTCCGAGAACGGACTGACGTCGTACTCGGTGACGGGCAGATCCATAGTGAGGACGATCATCTTTGCGAACTGCTGGCGCGTGACCGGGCGCTCGGGTCCGAAGAGGCCGTCGGGGAATCCTGCGACGATGCCCCACGATGAGAGGTCGTCGATCGCCGCGGCGTACGGTTGTGAGGCCGGGACGTCGGTGAACGCGACGGCCCCCGAGACCCACACGAGGAGGAGACCCAGCGAAGCCAAGGCGAGCAGGAACCGATAGCGCATGGAGACCCTCCGCGGTGGTGTTCCCGTGTGCGGTCAACTTATCATTCGAGGGAGACGGCCGGATATGCAGTCGAGCGCACCGGGTACGATGCATGAACAAGCGCGCGGCGCATCCGTGACACGTGAGTCGAGGAGATACCCGCCATGAGCGACGACGCCGAGCGGTAGACAGGGACGCACGAACCCGCCGCATCGCGTATCAGCGGGACCCCGTCGATCCCACCGCCTCGAAATCGATGTACCCTCGCTCGACGTCGACCGAGGTCAACCGTACCCGAACCCGGTGCCCGACGTCGAGACCCACGAGCCCACCGGCCAGCCTGCCCTCGACGGGCACCGCGAGAAGTCGCACCCACGTGCCTTTCGCAGACGCGCCCGTGACGACGGCATCGAACTGCTCCCCGATCCTCGATTCCAGCAGTAGCGCCGCGGCGGATTTGCCCACCTGCCGCTCGACTTTGTTGGCGGCATCCTCTTGGCGCGTGCAGTGAGTCGCCAGCAGACCCAGCTCCTCAGGGGAATACGGCGGGGGTTGTCCTTCGATGGCCGCCTTCAGCAGGCGCTGCGTGATGAGGTCCGTGTAGCGGCGATTCGGAGCGGTGGAGTGCGTGTAGTCCTTGACCGCTAGACCGAAGTGCCCCGGCGCGGTGTCGCCCGGCGCGTCCGCGACATATTCACCCGAGCCCAGAAGCTTGATCACGGCCAGAGACAGATCGGGAAAGCGGAGCGGGTCGGCGGCCTTCTGCTTGGTGAGAAACTGTTCCAGCGCCTGGGCGTCCGGCTCCCGCGGCAATGTGAACGAGTGTTCGGCGGCGAGCTCGACGATGCGGTCCCATCGTTCGGGAACACGCACCACCCGGCGGATCGACGGCAGTCCTCGCGACTCAAGATACCGGGCGGCCACGCCGTTCGCGGCGATCATGAAATCCTCGATGATGTCCTTGGCGCGATTCTGTTCCTCGGCCCGAAGGTCGCGGACCATGTCGCCCTCGAAGACCGGTCGGGCCTCGATGGTCTGCAGACTGAGCGCTCCGTGGGCCTGCCGCAGGCCCTTCATACCTTGTGCGGCCTTGTCCTGCAGGCGCAGATTCTCGGCCAGCCCCTCGACTGCGGCGATCGCTTCCGGGACAGGCCCGTTCCCCTCCAGCCACGCGGCAACGCCATTGTAGGCGAGCTTGGCCTGATTGCGGACCCGTGCGCGGTAGACAGCGGAATCCTCGAGCGAACCGTCCGCCGCCACGAGCATCTCCACGACGACGGCAGGGCGCTCCTGATCGAGATTCAGCGACGTTTGGCCCGTCGAGAGATCCTCGGGAAGCATGGGAAATATCTCGGCGGCCGTGTACACGGAGGTCGTGTTGTGGCGGGCGTGCTCGTCGATGGCCGATCCGTTCTTCACAAGAGAGTCCACGTCGGCAACGGCGACGAGGATCTTCACCTTGTCCGCGGGCGTCGGTTCGGCGACGGTGAGCTGATCCAAGTCACGCGAGTCGTCGTTGTCGATGGAAGCCCACAGAAGGCCTCTCAGGTCGCGCGCCGCCCCGTCGTCCGTCGTGGCGTCCGACGCCATACCGCGGAGCTCGGCGAGCGCGGCCGCGGAGAAGTCGGGGAGCAATCCCCGCTCGAGCATCGCTCTGCGGGCGATATCCTGCAAGATGGCGCGGTCGTGACGATCTGTCGGATTCATGGACCATCCTCTTCATGTCTCGTTGCGTGCTGGTCGGTCTTTCTCGGCGCAGACCATGTGCCCGGAAACTGGGGTTACAGAACCACAACCGATATACGCGGTGACGCGTTGCACCGTGGACGGCACGCATGAGAGATCCTACGTGTCGTTTTTCAGTTCTGGGGAATGAATCCCAAGACTGGACCGCGCGCAGCGCGGAGTCAGAAAAGAAGCGACGACCAAGCGAGCCCTACAACACGGCGCCCTGCCGATCCTGGCGCCGGCGGGCGACCACCGAATGCGACGCATAGCAGCCACCACTTCACGGGAGGACCAGCAGATGGGCGAGAAATCGAAACCGCGCGGCCACGGGACGTCGAGACGCAAGAACGCGACCACTCAACGAGACGCGCACGTGGCTGCGGGGGGCGATCTCCATCAAGTCGCCGGCGGGAAGCGCCCCGCGCTCACCACCAACCAGGGCACCACCATATCCGACAACCAGAACTCGCTCAGGGCGAACACGAAGGGCCCGACACTGCTCGAGGACTTCGTGCTCCGCGAGAAGATCATGCACTTCGATCACGAGCGCATCCCCGAGCGCATCGTCCACGCGCGCGGCACGGGGGTGCACGGGTTCTTCGAATTGACGACCTCCCTGGAACGCTACACCACCGCCAAGATCCTGACCGAGGTGGGCGAGAAGACTCCCCTCTTCGCCCGATTCTCGACGGTCGCCGGCGGAGCCGGTTCGGTGGACACCCCGCGCGATGTGCGCGGATTCGCGGTGAAGTTCTACACCAAGGAGGGCAACTGGGACCTGGTCGGCAACAACGTCCCGGTGTTCTTCATCCAGGACGCGATCAAGTTCCCCGACCTCGTCCACGCGGTGAAGATGGAGCCCGATCGCGGATTCCCCCAATCCGCCAGCGCCCACGACACCTTCTGGGACTACATCTCGCTCACGCCCGAATCGATGCACATGGTCATGTGGATCATGTCCGACCGCACCATCCCGCGTTCGCTGCGGATGATCGAGGGTTTCGGCGTGCACAGCTTCCGCCTGATCGACCGAAAGGGCGCGTCGACGTTCGTGAAGTTCCACTGGCGCCCCAAGCTGGGACTGCAGTCCACCCTGTGGGACGAAGCTGTGAAGATCGCCGGGGCCGATCCCGATTTTCACCGCCGGGACATGTTCGAGGCCGTGACCGCCGGGAATCCGCCCGAGTGGGAGCTCGCGGTCCAGCTCTTCACCCAGGAGCAGGCCGACGAGTTCCCGTTCGATCATCTCGACGCGACAAAGCTGATCCCCGAGGAGCTGGTGCCCCTCCAGGTCATCGGTCGGATGGTCCTGGATCGCTGGCCGAACAACTTCTTCGCCGAGACCGAGCAGGTCGCATTCTGCCCGGCGAACATCGTCCCCGGCATCGACTTCTCCAACGACCCGTTGCTCCAAGGCCGCCTGTTCTCGTACCTCGACACGCAGCTTTCACGTCTCGGCTCGGCCAACTTCCACCAGATCCCCATCAACGCGCCCAAATGCCCGTTCGCGAACCAGCAACGTGACGGCCACATGCAGATGACGCAGCCTGTCGGCCGGGTGGCGTACGAGCCAAACTCCCTGTCCCCCGATTCGCCGCGCGAGGCGGCAAGCGGCGGTTTCGCCAGCGCCGCGATCCCCGAGACGGGCGACAAGAGCCGGATCCGGGCCGAGAGCTTCGCCGATCACTACAGCCAGGCCCGCCAGTTCTACCTCAGCCAGACTCCGTACGAGCAGGCGCACCTGGCCTCGGCGCTGGTCTTCGAGTTGTCCAAGCTCGAGCACCTGCACATCCGTGAGGCGATGGTCGGCCACCTGCGAAACATCGACGAAGACCTGGCCGCCAGGGTCGCCGCCGGTCTTGCTCTGACACCCTTGCCCACCGCGCCGGCTCCCGCGGCGCCCGTGCAGAAGTTCGATCCCTCGCCCGCCTTGCAGATCATCGGAAAGATGAAAGACACGCTCGCTGGGCGTGCCGTCGGCATCCTGATAGCCGACGGCTCCGACGGGAAGGCCATCGAGAAGATCCGGAAGGCGGCCAAGGCAGCGGGTGCGACGGTGAAGGTTGTGGCCCCTAAAGTGGGAAGGGTTGAGCTCGCCGGCGGGTCGGTGGCTGCGGTGGATGGCCAATTGGCCGGCACTCCATCGGTGATGTTCGACGCGGTGGCGATCGTGCTTTCGGACGCGGGGGCGAAGACATTGTCCAAGGAGAGCGCAGCGATCGCGTTCGTAGCCGATGCCTTCGTCCACCTCAAGGCCATCGCCGTCGACGCGGGGGGTCAAGTCCTTCTGCGGAAGGCGGGAGTGAAGCCGGATGCCGGCGTGGTGGATTGCGCCGACGTCAAAGGATTCATCACGGCTGCCAAGACGCGGCAGTGGGAGCGGGAGAAGTCGGTGCGGATGTTGGCGTGAGGTCGATCCCGCGTCGGTGAACAAGAAGGTCAGACACCTCCGACATCGCCTGGCGGGGCTACTACTGGCGACCACCCTGGCCGGCTCCGTCTTAGGGACGCTGCTGCCGTCAAGCGGTTGCCAGAGCCCCATGTCCACGACGCGATCCGACCCAAGCGGCGCCACCCTGCTGTCCCCTTCGAGCGCTCCCCGGCCGCAGCCGACGGAGACCGCCGTGACGATCCCCGCCTTCGCGGGACGCCGCACGATCCGCATGCCCATCCTGGCCTACCACTATGTCGACTTCTTCCCGGTCGCCGGCGCCTGGGGAGACAAGCTCACAGTCAAGACCGCAGCCTTTATCGCAGAGATGGACTATCTGGCGCGGGCGGGTTTCCACACGGTCACACTGGAGGACGTGTACCGAGCGCTGAACGGTCCGGGACGATTGCCCGCCAAGCCCATAGCCATCACCTTCGACGACGGCGGGTCAGACGACTACACGGTAGCCTTCCCCGTGTTGAGATCTCACCACTTCGTGGCTACGTTCTTCGTGCCCACCGCCTTCGTGGGCACGAAGGGCCACGCGACCTGGAGCCAACTGGCCGACATGAGCCGGGCCGGTATGGCCATAGAGTCGCACACTGTGCGCCACCACGACCTGACCACGCTCAGCGACGGCGAACTCCTGAGGGAGCTCGCCGATTCGCGGGCAGCCATCAAACAGCGGCTGGGATTCGACTCCAGGATCCTGGCGTACCCGGGCGGCAGATACGATTGGCGGGTCATCGAGGCCGCCCGCGCTGCAGGCTACGTCGCGTCGGTCACCGTCCACGCCGGAAGCCAGATCTCGCTGCGCAACGCGTACGAGTGGCCTCGGATCGGCATAGGCCCATGGGACGTCCCGCGCCTCTTTCGCAAGGCCATCATCGTGTAGCGGA
>JAJZQZ010000177.1 GCA_021802965.1 Actinomycetes bacterium | reverse complement strand
ACGGAAGAAGAAGCTGAACCGCCTCCGGCACTCCATCGGGAAGCCCCTTCCCGACGTGCAGATCCGCATCGTGGACGAGGAGGGCCAGGTTCTTGGGCCGGACGAGCCGGGCGAGATCCAGGCCAAAGGGCCTCGGATCATGAAGGGGTATTGGGACGACGAGGAGAAGACGGCCGCCACCTTGACCGAAGACGGCTGGCTCCGTACGGGCGACATGGGCTGCGTCGACGACGAGGGTTACGTGTACCTCACCGGGCGCGCCGACGACCTGATCATCCGGGGGGGTGAGAACATCTCCCCGGCCGAGATCGAGGAGGTCATCGGCAGCCACCCGCTGGTGAAGGAATGCTGCGTGATCGGGGTGCCCGACCCGGAGTGGGGGCAGCAGCCGTTCGCGTACTGCGTGCTTGAGGAGGGGGCGTCTGTCGCCCCGGAGGAGATCATCGAGTATTGCCGAGGACTCCTCGCGGGGTTCAAGCGGCCGAGGGAGGTCGCCTTCCTGGACGACCTTCCCCGGACCCTCACGGGCAAGGTTCTGCGCAGGGAACTCCGGGCGAGGCAGGCCGATTGTTCGGCGGCATGTTCAGGAGGCTGTTGAACGAGCGAAGCCTTGGTCGCTACGATAGGATATTCCGCAAGGAGGGATGAGACATGGCGAACCAGACAGGGAAGAGATACGTGTGCACCAAATGCGGGGCTGAGTACATCGTGACCCGCGGTGGAGAAGGTACGCTCTCCTGCGACGGCCAACCGATGGAGCAGAAGAAATAGCGGGATGTTCGTCGACAGAGGTGGAATCAGATGAGTCAACTGGGAAAGAGATATCGGTGTGAGGTTTGCGGTACCGAGGTTCTCTGCACGAAGGCAAGTCCCGAGCAGCCCGTGTGCTGCGACAAGGAGATGGTCACCCAGGAGCCCAAGCCCGTGCCTTCATCTGACTGAGAACCGGTCTGCGGGCTAAGGAAGGAAGCCTAGTCGGCCGGTGAATACGGCCGGGGTGCGACGGCCACTACCACTGCCGTAGCTCGACAGGTAACCCATCGGGGTCGCGGATCTCGGCCCGTATCGAGCCCTTGTTCGAGGGGTTCGGGCCCCAGACACAGGGATACCCCTTGTCGGCCAGATACGCGAGAGCCTTCTCCATGTCGTCGACCTGGAGCGCCATGGCCTGATAGCCCAGCTGGAACGGCTGGCAGACGCCTCCGGGTACGTTCTCCACGTCGAGAAGCTCCAGCATCGTGTCGCCCAGTCTGACGTACACGACCTTGCGAAGGGGCGGCATGTTCACCTCGGTGCGATCCCACTCCTCGAACCCCAGCACGTCGGTGTAGAAGCGGTATGAACGGTCGAAGTCGGACGGTACGATCTCGACATGGTCGATGCGCGTGAACATGGTTACCCCCTTGCGGGCTGCTGAAGAATGACGCTGGCCGCTATTCTACGTCCCCCTTTCAGCGGGTGGGAGTAACCTGCCGGTGGTCCTGACCGTCAAGCTGGCCCACCGAGTCGACTTGCTGTAGAATGGGCCGCCCGTCGAGTGCGATAATCGGCTCGATGGGGTGGCCGCTCGGGTGCCCGTGTGCTAGCATCTCGCCTCGGTCGCTCGTCGGCCCCAGTTGGTTGGCGTGCCCCCATCGTCTAGTGGCCTAGGACATCGCCCTTTCAAGGCGACGGCGGGGATTCGAATTCCCCTGGGGGCACCTCTTTCCCAGACGGGCGGCGCTCGGGCGCATAGCTCAGTGGGAGAGCACCTGCCTTACAAGCAGGGGGTCGCAGGTTCAAGTCCTGCTGCGCCCACTGTTCGCTGGGTGGGTGGGTCGTTCCAGGCAGTAAACCGCGGGGCCTGTGGTCAGGGCCGTTTCGCGGGGGCGTAGTTCAGTTGGTTAGAATGCCGGCCTGTCACGCCGGAGGTCGCGGGTTCGAGTCCCGTCGCTCCCGCCTCACAAAACCCCCGCCAGTCGGGGGTTTTCTCTTGTGTGGGCTCCTTCGGGAAGATTCCCGCGCATCTGGTTGTCCGGGCGACGGGCTGTCGCCACAGCCCGAGCCCCCGCGCGCGAAGCGGCGAGCTGCGCGGGTGACGGACTGGAGCAGACACCCCTTACGCGTGCGCGTGTTACGCGTGCGCGGGGCTCTCATGCTGTGCGTCGGTGTCTTCCGCGAGCCCGAGCGAGCATCCACACCCCTGAAGACTGCACGCCCCTCCCGCGGTCTTGGCCGGGAGCGCCACCGCCTTGGGTCGCGTGGGCAATCCGGATGCCGCAGGCGCGATGTCGTCCCGGCCGAGCGGCGCCGGCGCCGGCGACGTCGCCTGGGTCGGCCGCTCTTTGCCGAACCGCAGCAGCCGCAGGCCGTTCCCGATGACGATCAGAGACCCTCCCGTGTCCGCGAGGACAGCCATCCACAGGGTCAGCCACCCCGGGAAGACCAGCAGCAGCGTGACCAGCTTCAATCCGAGGGCGAAGCTGATGTTCTGAAGCACGGTCGACCGCGCCGCCCGCGAGAGCCGGATGGTGAAGGGGACCTTGGAGAGGTCGTCGGCCATGAGGGCGATGTCCGCCGTCTCCAGGGCGGTGTCGGTGCCCGCCGCGCCCATGGCGATACCGACGGTGGCCGCGGCCAGGGCCGGCCCGTCGTTGATGCCGTCGCCGACCATGGCGACCGGCCCGTACTCCTCGATGAGCTCTCTGACCGCGCTGACCTTGTGCTCGGGGAGGAGCTCGGCCCGGAAGTCCTCGATGCCCAGCTGGGCGGCTACCGCCGCCGCGGTCTGGCGGTTGTCTCCCGTCAGCATGACGACGTGCTCGACCCCCGCCGTCCGGAGTCGGGCGACGGCATCGCGGCTCAGGCCGCGCACCTGGTCGGCGACGCTCAAGGCCCCGAGCGGTCCAGCGGCCGGTCCCACCAACACCACGGTCTCGCCGCGGTCTTGGTGATCGGCGATCTCGGCCAGCATCGCCTCGGTTGGCGGCCCGCCGATCTTCTCGAAGAGCCGCGTGTTCCCGACGTAGTAGGTCGCACGATCGAGGTCGGCTTTGGCGCCCAGGCCGGGTAGGGCCTCGAAGCCCCGGCCCTCGGCCACCTGCAGGCCGCGCGCGCGGGCGGCGTGGGCTATGGCGTCGGCGAGTGGGTGCTCGGAGTCGCGTTCCACCGCGGCGGCCAGGGCCAGCACGGAGTCCTCGTCGCTGCCGTCGAAGGTGGAGATGCTCGTCAGGCGGGGGGTGCCTTCGGTCAGGGTGCCCGTCTTGTCGAAGGCGACCGCGCGGATAGTCCCGGCTGCCTCCAGATGCGCTCCCCCTTTGATCAGCACCCCCTGCCGCCCGGCCGCCCCGATGGCCGACACGATGCTCACGGGAGTCGAGATGACCAGGGCGCACGGGCATGCGAGGATCAGCAGGGCAAGGGCCTTCAAGATCCATTCGGCCCACGAAGCTCCGAGGACCACCGGCGGAAGGATCGCGGTTGCACCGGCAGCCCCCATGACGATGGGGGTGTAGTAGCGCGCGAAGGAGTCGACCCAGCGCTGCGTGGGCGCCTTCTGCCCCTGGGCCTCCTCGATCATCTCGATGAGCCGCGCCAGGGTGGAGTCCCGAGCGAGCGAGGCGACGCGCACCTCCAAGGACCCCCGCTGGTTGATGGTGCCGGCGAAGACGAGGTCGTTCTCGCCCTTCTCGTGGGGCATCGACTCGCCCGTGATGGGGGATTCGTCCACCGCCGAGCGTCCCGCGGCCACCACCCCGTCGAGGGGGATGCGCGCGCCCGGCTTCACCAGGACCACCTGACCGACGGTCACCTGGTCCACGGGCACGCGTTCTTCGCGATCGCCCCGACGCACGATGGCCTCGTCGGGCGTCAGGTCCATGAGGTGCTGGATCGAGCCCCGGGTCCGCTCCACCGCCCAGCCCTCGAGGGTCTCGCCCAGGCCGAAGAGGGCCACCACGAGAGCGGCCTCGACCCACTGCCCCACCGCCGCAGCGCCCACGGCAGCCACGGTCATGAGCACGTTCATGTCTACGTTGCGGGTGCGGACGATGGTGTTCCACGCGTTCCGAGCCACGGGGTAGCCGCCGACGACGATAGCCGCTGCAAGCAGGCCGATGGCCGCAAGGTGTGGGGAGGAGGTCGCCAGCCACACGGCCGACCCGGCGATCAGCAGGCCGAAACTCGCCGCCGTGAGGAGCGCCCGTCGACTCCGCAGGTAGTATGGCCGGGGGGACTGGGTCTTGAGCTGCGTACGGTACTCGTCCTCGGTCCAGACCTCGTAGCCCAGACCGCGGACGTCCTTCATCACGTCGTCCAGGGGGATCTCGGCGCAGTCGAACTCGAGGAACAGCCGGGCCGACGCGAAGTTGACCGCGACGTAGAGAACGCCCGGGCGGCGTCGCAGGGCGCGCTCGATGGACTTGGCGCAGTCGGCGCAGTCCAAGCCGCCGACGACCAGGGTGCGGTGGCAGTACTGCTCGGCCAGCTGCCCGCAGGCCTCCTTGGCGTGCTGCTCGAGGCTCCGCAGGCTCACGAGCTCGGGATCGAACCGGACCGTCATCGAGTCACCGCGCTCCGCGATCTCGGCCGCGGCCACGCCCTTGGTTTGGGTGATCGACTGCTGGAGTCGCACGGCGCAGGCCTTGCAGCCGTTCTCCGCGGGCAGCGAGATGGGGACGGTGGCCGTGCGGTGGTTCGCGCCCGCGGCGGTGATCGTGCCGCTCCTGGCTCGGCCCTTCGCCTGGGCTGGATCGGCCTCGCGAACGGCGCTCTCCGCGCTGTCTTCCCTAGGCATCGAGGGCTCCCTTGCGGTGGATGATGTGTTCGGCGCAGACGGCGATGAGTTGCTCGACATGCTCGTCGTCGGGCCGGTAGAAGATCTCCCGACCGTCCCGGCGCTGACGGACCAGGTCGAAGTGACGCAGGATGCGCATGTGATGTGATGCCGCCGATTGGCTCGTGCCCACCGCGGCCGACAAGTCGTGCACGCAGATCTCGCCCGCCCCGATGAGGGCCTGCAGGATCAGCACGCGGGTCGGATCGCCCAGGACCTTGAAGAGGTCGGCCACCCGCTCAGCCTCGGGGCGGGAGAGGGCGGGGAGCTCGATCGGCGCCGCGGCGCAGCCTTCATCGGCCACGGGCTCGCTCCTCCGGGTGCCGGCATCTTGCCTGCCATCTGCCGCGATTTGCGTCGCCATGCTGGTCCTCCCCGATTCCCGCCGCGATTGCTCGTTTGTCGGTTCCCGTGAACACATGAGCATCCGTTCATGTGTCATACGTATGGTATCCCCGGGGCGGACTGAGGGCAAGCTTGAAATGGGAGAGGTGCTCGGCTAGTATTCGTGCCCCGTTTGAGCCGTCTGTCGCGTGCCGGCAGCAGCTCGGGGGCCTCGCTTCTTTGCCTGCGTGGCGGGATAGCTCAGTTGGTAGAGCACATGACTGAAAATCATGGTGTCCCCGGTTCAAGTCCGGGTCCCGCCACCTAAAGCCCTGGAAATATGGGCTTTCTTCGTTTGAAGCTTTGGCTCCACGCCCCTAACTGGGCGATTCTGCCAACATTTTGCCAACGCCGGGGTTGGACGGGGATGGGCGTCTTTGGACTCCGTTGGCCTGATTCACGCGATTCAGAACACCTCAGATAGTGCAGACGGCGAGAAGTAGAGGTCGCGTGACTCGATCATCTTCTGCTCTCTCGTCGCCTCCACGAGCACGACCCTTAGGAACTCCCAGGTACCGCTCGCGATTCCGTACTGGGCTGCCAACCTGATCGCATGATCGTAGATGCGTTCGTAGGAGGCTCGGTCCTCGCCCGGCTCTACACGGATCGAGAGGACCGTTGCCTCATAGTCGCCCACCTGCACGTGGTCAAGCTTGTACCCCGCATAGCCCTCGCCCTCGAGGCCCGAGAAGAAGTCGTGAGCTGGCCCGGAGTTCTCCGGCAACGGGATGGTCGTCGACGTCGGGCCCTCGCCTCCTTGCCCCCGCATGATCGCGGCCTCCGTCTCGGCCGCTGCCACCACCCGCCACGTGCCTTTGGTCCCCGCGAACTCGCCCGAGGCGATCTCTACGCCAAACTCGTACACAGGGACGGCAAGATAGTCTCCGGTTGCCGCTCCCAAAGGCCGCTCGTAGAGGAGCCTATAGCCTTGGACGAGTAGATGGACTTGGCCGTTCGCCTTCTCCTGAAGCTTCGCGCTCGGCAGTCCCGCCTTCCAGGCGTCGAGATCCTGCAGGACTTGATCCAGGGTCCTCAAGCGGACGATCTTGCCGGGGAGGGATTCTGCCTTTGGCAGGCGGAGGGAGAGGCCCACCGGCCTGTTCTTATCTCCGATCCTCACGGAGACGGTGCGGGGGATGCCCGGTAGAACTGCCTTGCCGGGGAATGCGACGAGCCAGCTTGTCACCTTGTAGTCGGTGGCCGACCCGCTCACACTCGAGCCTACACTCACCGTGGGCTCTCCCCACTCGTCGAGCCAGAGGCCATGCTCTTTGAGGTAGCTCGTAGCTTGTTCGATCGCCACCTGCTGGCTGCCCAGAGAGACCTCGAGCGCATCGTCTTGGGAGAACCAGAGGAGCCTGGTCGGATCAGCGGGGGAAGGCTTGAGGTTTAGGTCGGTATCGGGCGGCGTGTCCATCACGATACGTTTCGCGGGGACAGACGCAGGCGCGCTGGCTAAGTTCACACCTGGTGCGACCGTGATGCTTTCAGGCAAGAGATAGTTAGGGGCGTCCGCCCCCTCAGCGTCGTAGGGGTCTTGAACGACGACCTCCTCGTCCGCGCCGAGGGAGGTAGTAGTCTGGCCTGTCGCTTGCTCCCGGCCCTGCAATGTTGTCCCGCTGGTGCCGTCGCACGCTGCCAGGACGACGGGGAAGACCAAAAGCAGCGCACTGATGACGACACACCTGCAGCTCATGGCGCCGCCGGGTCGACGACCTGGCCCAAGAAGAGCAGGGCCCCGGCCTCCCTGTGCCGGATCAAGAAGAGGAACGGGCGATCTACCACCATCTCCTTCTGACCGAGCCCCGCGGCCGTGACGACTAGTGACCCGGCCGCCGCCTCCGTCCCAACCTCGTCGACGTCTATCCGGGCGGCATGGTAGACCTCGTCCACCGAAATGCCTCCTGACCCGTTCATGCCTGAAAAGTCGGCACCCCCGAAAGCAAGGCGCATGCCTGTTTGCTCGAGAAGCTGCTTGAGCGGGCCACTCCACGTGACGCTGAATCGGGGGAGCGTGAGAGGCATGAGCTCGTTGTCTCCCAGTCCAGCCACGATCTCATGGAGACGCTGCTCATCGAGACCGTCCACGAACTCTTCGAACTTGCCTTCTTTGGGGAGGAGGATGAGCATCCCGAACTCCTCTCCCACGTAGGGCAGCTCGATGGCCTGGTAATCGGCGCCTTCGCCGTAGGGGAAGGGCATCGCCTGGCGCATCATGGGGACCTCGTGTTGCGTCCCGTCAGGGAGATGGAAGCTGCCCGGCTTCGTGCTCTCCACTGCGAAGGGCCACTTCCAGGGGGCCGAGAGAGTCAAGGCGTTCGC
>JAJZQZ010000176.1 GCA_021802965.1 Actinomycetes bacterium | reverse complement strand
ACGTCAAACAACGGCGGGGGCGGAGGCAAGGGCGGCATGCTCACGTACATGACGCTGGGCGGCACCGCCGCGCCGGCGAGCACGCCCACGGCGCCGTCGGTGAACGCGACGCCCAACCCGTCGAACGGGACGGCGGCGGTCGCGGTCACCACGGCCGCGACGTCGCGCGACGGCGTGCCGCTCGAGCGCCCGGCGCGCGGCACGTTCACGGTCGCGAAGCCGGCCCCGACGCCCTCGCCCACGCCGAAGCCGGCGACCACGACCAGGCAGCCCGCCCCGACGCCGAAGCCGACACCCGCCCCGAGCCCGACACCGACCCGGGCTCGGGGCTGCGGGGATGAGACCCCCCCACGTGGTGGACACCCCGGCTCTCACGCCCTGCACCCGGTGGTACACTTCGACTCATGGCGAACCGTGCCCCGTCTGACCCCGCGACCCGCGAGCTCCTAGCTCAGATCAAACGCCGCCGGGACCGCGGCCGCAATCTCCGCATCGCGGGCCTGGTCGCCGGCACGCTGGTCCTGCTGGCCGGGGTGGTCGCCGTCGCCTTTGCCGCCCTTGGCGGCGACAAGCCGCCGGCAGACCCGGTCGCTGCCGTGACCACCACCGCCACGATCGACTCACGCACCACACGACCGACGGCCCCCGCCACCACCACGTCCGGACCGCGCACCAACACCACTCACACCGCTCCCCCCCGTCCCGAGACGACTGAGGCCCCCTCGCCGGGAGCGACCACCGTCACCGCTCCTCCCGCCACCGAACCGGTAGGCGCCGCGGGAGGTTTGAAGGGCGCCGTCGTCGTCGTGGACCCCGGCCACCAGGGCCGGGGCAACTCCGCGCAGGAACCCATCGGGCCGGGCTCCAGCCGCACCAAAGACAAGGTCACCAGCGGCACCAGCGGCGTGGCCACAGGCACCAACGAGAGCACGGTCACCCTGGCCATCGGCCTCAAGCTGCGCGACGCGCTCCAGGCCCGGGGCATAAAGGTCGTCATGACGCGCACCAGCCAGAACATCGACATCTCCAACATCGCCCGCACCAAGATCGCCAACCAGGCCCACGCCGACCTTTTCATACGGGTCCACGCCGACGGCGCCGAGAACTCCTCCACCCACGGCATCCACACCCTGTACCCGGCTACCATCAAGGGCTGGACGGACGATATCGCGGGCCCGTCGAAGCGCGCCGCTCAGCTCGCCCAGCAGGCCCTCGTCGCGGCCACGGGAGCAGCCGACAGGGGCCTCGACGCGCGGGACGACATGACCGGCTTCAACTGGTCGGACGTGCCGGTCATCATCCCGGAGCTGGGATTCATGAGCAACCCTGAGGAGGATCGCTTGCTGAACACCGCTTCGTACCAGCAGAAGATCGCGAACGCACTGGCCGACGCAGCCGTACGCTTCATCAAAGAGAGGCGGGCGGGATGAGCCGCGTAACCGTCATCGGCGCCGGCTACGTCGGCCTCGTGACCGCGGCCTGCATGGCCGAGATGGGCCACCAGGTCACCGGCATGGACATCGACCAGGCCAAGGTGGAACGGCTACGGGCGGGACACATGCCCATCTGGGAGCCGGGGCTCGCGGAGCTGATGGAGGCCAACCGGGAGCGCCTCTCGTTCACCTCCGACCCGACCGAAGCCTACCGGGACGGGGAGTTCATCTTCATCTGCGTCGACACCCCACCCACGTACTCGGGCGACGCCGACCTCTCGCGCATCTGGCAGGTCATCGCCAACCTGCCGCCCGAGGACGGGACGCGCATCCTCGTGACCAAGTCGACGGTGCCGGTCGGGACGGGGGCCGCTATCCGGGCCGAGCTCGCCGCCAAGGGCTACCGCCACATCGACTACTGCTCCAACCCGGAGTTCCTCCGGGAGGGGACGGCCGTCCACGATTTCATGAACCCCGACCGGGTGGTCGTGGGCGCCGACGACTCCGCGATCTGCGAGCGGGTGGGCACCCTCTACCAGTCTCTCGACGCTCCGATCATCCAGACCGACGTGGCCTCGGCCGAGATGATCAAGTACGCCTCCAACGCCTTCCTCGCCACGAAGATCAGCTTCATCAACGAGATCGCCAACGTGTGCGAGGCCACCGGCGCCGACGTGCGCACCGTCGCCCACGGCATGGGTCTCGACAAGCGCATCGGCCCTCAGTTCTTGCAGGCGGGGATCGGCTACGGCGGCAGCTGCTTCCCCAAGGACGTCTCCGCCCTCAAGCAGCTCGCCGGCAATTCCGGCTACCACTTCCAGCTGCTGACCGCGGTGATCGAGGTGAACGAACTGCAGAAGCGCCGCGTCATCGGCAAGCTCAAGCGGCACCTGGGCGACGAGCTGCGGGGGCGACGCATCGCCCTCCTGGGGCTGGCGTTCAAACCCAACACCGACGACATCCGGGAGGCCAGCTCCATCGTCCTGGCAAGCCGGCTGCTGGCCGAAGGCGCCGTGGTCGTGGCGTACGACCCGGTGGCGATGGAGGGCGTCCGCGGACTCCTGCCCTCCGTCACGCTGTGCTCCTCGGCCGACCAAGCCCTCCAGGACGCCGATGCCTGCGTGCTCGTGACGGAGTGGGCCGAGCTGGTGGGGCTGGACTGGGCCAAGGCGCGCGCCGTCATGGCGAGCCCGGTGATCATCGACGGGCGCAATGCTCTGGACGCGGGTAGGCTGCGTGCTCTAGGCTTCACCTACGAAGGGATCGGGGTCGGCAACCCCCTGTAGGTCCTGCTCCGACGACGGGGAAAGAGGCGGCGATGCAGTGCCCACAATGCGGCAGGCCGATCGAAGAGGGTAAGGTTTTCTGCAAGCACTGCGGTGCTCGCCTCGCGGCCGCTTCCTTCTCGGGGCGCCCCCAGGACCTGGTCGGCCGCGACCTCGGCCGCTACCACATCACCGCCCTGGTCGGACGCGGGGGCATGGCCACCGTCTACCAGGCCCAGCACCCGGGCCTCAACACGACCGTGGCCATCAAGGTGCTCCACAGCCATCTGGCGGGCGATCCCGATTTCGTCGCGCGCTTCCACCGCGAGGCCCGGGCGGTGTCCACGCTGCGGCACCCCAACCTCGTGCGGGTGCTCGACTTCGACAACCAGGGCGACCTGTACTACATGGTGCTCGAGTACATCGACGGCCCGCCGTTGGCCACGTACCTGACCCAGTTGTCCGAGCGGGGAGCGCGCCTGAGCCCGGATGAGACGCGCAGGCTGTTCACGCCCCTGTGCTCAGCGCTGGATTACGCTCACGCGCAGGGGATGATCCACCGGGACATCAAGCCGAGCAACATCCTCCTCACCAGCGACCACGTGCCGGTCATCACCGACTTCGGCGTGGCCAAGATCGCGGGGGCCACCTCGTACACCAGTCCCGGGTTCGTGGTCGGCTCGGTGCACTACATGTCGCCGGAGCAGGCCCAAGGGCTGCCCGCGGACGGCCGATCGGACATCTACTCCCTGGGAGTGGTCCTGTTCGAAGTGGTGACCGGCCGCGTGCCCTTCGAGGGGGAGACCCCGGTGTCCGTGATCGCCCAGCACCTGTCCTCGAAGGTGCCGGCGGCCCACTTCCTCAACCCCGACGTGGCCCCGGCCATGGAGTCGGTCCTGGACAAGGTCCTGGCGAAGGACCCCGCCGATCGCTACCAGAAGGCGGGGGAGTTGGCCGAGGCTCTGGCCATGGCTCTTCGCCCCGACGGGGCGGCGGCGTCAGCGGCGGCGTCAGCGGCGGCGGCCGCAGCCATGGCCGAGACGACGCGGATCCCGTCGCCGCCGCACGGCCCCGACCAGACCCCACCCGGCGGCGTTCCCGGCGGGCAACCGCCGCCGGGCTGGATCCCGGAGCCGCCTCCCCGCGATACGGCGAAGCGGGGCCGCGGCCTCTTCGTGGGTATCGCGGTCGTGGTCATCCTGCTCCTGGGAGGCGGCAGCGCAGGCGCCTTCTTCCTCTTCGGGGGCGACGACTCCGGCGGCGATACGACCACATCCGGCACCGTGGTCGCCACCACGGTCGCTCCCCCCGATGGCACAGTCGTGTCGGACGGCCTGGTCGAGGGCGGCACCACCGTGACCATCCCCGGATACGACCCGGGAGGTTCGACCAGCACCACCATCGCCCCCGAGACGCTCACCACCTTGGAGCAGGGGGACTACGTCCTGGCCATGGACGACCTCGAAGCCGTGCTCCTCAACTGCGACAGCCGGGTCCCTTCTCTCGCCGAGAAGATCAACGCCACCGCCCCGAACGTGCCCGCCTCGGTGAGCCGCGAGTTGCAGACGCTTTTCGGCGACATCGACAGCAGCCGACAGGCGTTGGGCCGCTTGCAGGCGCCGCCTGGGTACCAAGAGGCCGACCAGCTGATCTTCCAGGCCGCCGACGCGATGCAGCACCGCATCGACCAGACGATGAGGGGCATCGACGCGATGCTGGGGGCCGGCAAGGTCGACGCGGGACACCCCTACTTCGATGAGGGCCGCAAGGCCCGCGACCAGTACCGGCAGCTGTACGCGCAATACAAGGGAGCGCGACCCTAGGCGGCCGCTGGAGAGTGACGCTCTGCCGTCAGGGCTTGGCGCTTGGCGAACCGCGCCTGCGATCGCGCGGACGCGCCGCCGCTACTCGACCAGGTTCCAGAGGATCTGTGCAACCTCCGCCCGGCTGCAGGGCGCCCACACGTCCCATTCCGCAAGGGCCACCCCCTCGAGCAACCCGTTGGCTTCGGCGAGACGAAGGTTCTGCCCGTGGATTGGGTCGCCGCTGGGGAGCAGCCCGACGTAGCTCGAAGGAGCCGGCTCCAGGCGTCCGGGCAGCTGAGCCTGGGCGGCGCGGACCACCATGGTGATCACCTGCGCCCGGCTGATCGGCTTCCAGGGCGAGAAGAGCGGCGGGCTCGACGACGTCCCCCTGGTGATCCCGCGGCTCGCCACGGCCGCCACGTAGTTGTCGGGATAGAGGCCGTCGGGCCCGGAGGAGGCCACGTCGGTGAAGGGACAGACGTCCGCCTCAGACACGGGGAGGGCCAGGGCGCGGGCGATCATCTTGGCGAACTGCTGTCGGGCTACCGGGTTGTCGGGCTTGAAGGTCCGGGCGCCGTCGGCGGCTCGGTATCCTTCGACGACGCCGGCCGCCGCCATCTGCTCCACGGCCTCCTGGTAGGGGTGCGTCGCCGGGACGTCGCTGAAGACGGACGGGTGCGGCACGGTCGTGGATGTGGTGGGAGTGGTGGTGCTGGTGGTGACCGGGAGTGTCGTCGTGGGACTCCCGAGGGTCGTGGTCGTGGTGGTGACCGGAACGCCCGTCGTCGTGGTCGTGGGAGTCGCGGTGCCGGCGGTGGTGAAGTCCCACGTGCGGACTCCCGAGGTCGTGGCCGCCGTGTACTCGTTCCTCATGGTGTACGTCAGCTTGGCCCTGTACGTGGTGCCCGGCTCCAGGGGCGCGATGGGGGCGAAGGCGATGTTGCGCACCGTGCTCTGCACCACGCCGACCGGCAGGCCGTCGGCCTTGCGCACCAGCTCGAGAGCGGACGCGACGAAGGTCGAGCCCCCGTGGATCGGGAACACGGTGATGGGGTAGCCACACGGATAGGTCAGCCCCTCGAAGGGAGGTGGGTTCTCCACGCCGTCCCAATCGACGGGCACCCCTGTCTGGCCGTCGGCGGGGTAGGGCTGCACGGCGCTGGGATAGGTCAAGGCCAGGTGGTCTTGCGCGGCCTCGAAGACGTAGGCGTGATCGTACCCGTCGGTGGCATAGCCGAACCCCATCTGCAGGACGGACAGGTCGAGGATACCCCGCCTGTGGAGTGGCGCATCGACCCACGCGGCGACGAGCTCCTCCGGCGACCAGGGAGAGCTCGAGACGGCACTGGATGAGTGGCCCCGGAACACCTCTTCGATGACCTTGGGATGCGGGAATCCCGCCACGATGACCCGGTCGGACGAGGTACGTCCGGTGAACCCGGGAAGATCGCCCTGCTCATCGTGGGCCGACAGCCCCGAGCCCCATAGCGCGGCATTCTGCAGCAGGTACTCGGCGTGAGCTTGGGCGGCGGTAGTCAGGGCGGCGTCCGCCACTATAGGAGGCGATCCCGCGATCGCGCGAGCCTTGTTCACCTCCTGCAACACCTCGCTTCGGAACGCCGCCAGGTCGGCGGCGCTGATGGCCGCCGCCGGCGCGGCAAGGACGGCGGAGGCGATCGCCGCAAGGACGAGACTGAGAGCGACGATCCACGCGACCGACGCACGGCGCATGCACATGCTCCTCCCCCTCTCGAGTCCGCTCAGCGCTTTCGGAGCCACGAGCCCCAGCAGGCTGCTGGGACGCCGGCTATTGTACCGCGTGCTATCATCCCCGAGTGCTTGGCACCACCCCGAGGCCCCATGTGCGCGCGTTCCGCGCCCCCATCGATCGGCGCGCCCTCGGCATCTGGGTCGTCGTAGGGCTTATCGGGATGGGCATCGTGCTGGCCGGACATGCGCTCCTGGCCTCCTGGAGGATCGACCGCGCCGGCGTGATCCTCAACCGGCACCTCGGGCAGGACGACCGGGACGGGATGCCCGCCGTTCTAGCCGCTCTCGGCTCCCCTGGATCCAATGGCGATCCTTCCTTTTGGCGCACGTACGGTGCGGCCGCCGTGAGACGGCCCACCGACGAGGCTTTCGCCCGCCTCGCCGCGGCCCAGGACCGGGGAGAGCTCGACCGCATCGGAGAGCTCTGGCTGGGGGAGGTCGCGGCCGCCACAGGGCACTGGGAAGTGGCCCGGCAGGCCTACAGCAAGGTCAACGTGGCGAACATCCTCGTCCAGCGCGCCGACGCAGCCATGGAAGCTCACAAGCGCGAGCAGGCCATGCGCTGGTATGGAGTGGCGGCCACCAGCCTCAGGGCCGCGCGCGAGCGCGAGTTGCAGCGGCCTACGGGGGAGCGCGCCTTCTACGCCAGCGAACCCACCCCGATCGGCGGCGAGACCATGGCGCCGGGAGGACTGGCTGTGCTCTTGCTGCGCATCGGCTGCGGCTTCCTGAACCTGGAGCATCCAGAAGAAGCCATACCTGTGCTGAAGTCGGCCCTGACCGAGATGCAGACCGACCCTCCGGGGCTGCGCGAGCGGCAGAGCATCCAGTTCTCGCTGGCCCAGGCCCTGGCGGAGAGCACCCTGCCCGAGGACCGGCGTTCGCGACTGGTGGATACCGCTGAGGCCCGTCCCGAACACGCCGCGCCCATCGAGATCGAGACCCAAGCACGCGACCTCGCGCTGGCGGCCTTGGAGCTGGACGACACGGGGTGGGCGCAGTTCCAGTCCGCCCGGGTGATGGCCCTCCTGGGAGATCGCGTCTCGGCCATCCGACAGGCGCGCAGAGCGCTGGAGCTCGACCCGACCCTGGTCGACGCCTATCTGACACTCGGGACTCTGCACGAGACGGCCGGGCTGACGAACCTGGCACGCGATGTCTACGAGCAGGGCCTCGAGCATGTCTCCAGCAGCGAGCAGTTGCAGGTGGCCTGGGCGCTGGCGAGCGCCAAGACACTTCCTCCCGAGG
>JAJZQZ010000175.1 GCA_021802965.1 Actinomycetes bacterium | reverse complement strand
CCGCTTCGCGGCGCTCCTCCACGGCTCTGTGATCGACGAGGTGGCCATCTGCATCCCGGCCGGCACCTGGAACGAGCGTGTCGTGGAGCTGATGCGCCTGGCCGAGGACGAGGGCAAGATCGTCCGCATCCCGATGGGCCTGGCCGACCGCACGTTCACGCGCGGCCTGCTGGAGGACCTCGACGGGATCCCCGTCTACTCGATCGTGGCCGGCCCCGACCGCCTCGTGGAGCTCGGGGTCAAGCGCGGGCTCGACATCGTCGGCGCCCTGGTCGGACTCGTGCTGTTGAGCCCGGTCGTGGCCGCCGTGACCCTGGCGATCCTGGCCCGCGACGGGCGCCCGATCCTGTTCACGCAGGAGCGGGTCGGGCTGCACGGCCGACCCTTCCGGCTCCTGAAGTTCCGAAGCATGGCGCAGAACGCGGAGGCGCGGCTACCCGAGCTGCTGCAACACAACGAGCGCAACGGGCACGCCTTCAAGATGACCGACGACCCCCGCGTCACGCCGCTGGGTCGCGCCCTTCGCCGGACAAGCCTGGATGAGCTGCCGCAGCTCTGGAACGTGCTGCGCGGCGAGATGAGCCTGGTGGGGCCGCGGCCGCCACTGCCGCGCGAGGTGGCCGAGTACGACGGCTGGCATCGGCGACGTCTCTCGATGAAGCCCGGCATGACCGGTCTCTGGCAGATCGAGGCCCGGCACGACCCCGACTTCGACGCCTGGGTCGAGCGCGACCTCGCCTACATCGACGGGTGGTCGCTATCTCTGGACCTGCGTATCCTGGCGAGGACCATTCCCGCGGTTCTTGGCGGCACCGGTCGGTAATCTACGGTCGTCCGATGATGGCAGGCTGCGGCCGGCCGGAGCGGCACGGGTGACATCCCGAGCGCCGGCGCGGGGCTGCTATCGAGCCTCGCGCTCCGCCACGACCACAAGCTTGTTCCCGAACCGGCCGACGACGGCGTTCGCCATCCTCCATCCGGCACGCACAAGCGGGAAGACACCGCGTTGGCTCAGCGCTCGGGAGACGGCACCGGGCTCGTGACGGTAGTACATGGCGTAGCGTTTCGCCACGATCGGCCGGAAGCCTGTGGCCCGAAGGACCTCGACAACCTCTGCGGGCGTGAGGCGGGCTACCCTGTTGCCGGCCTCCTCGCGCTCGAGCGCGACCCCGGCACACACTGCCACAGACGTTGCCGCCGCCTGCGCGGGTTCCGTCACAGACACCCACCGTCGGGCGACTCGCGCCATCTCGACCAGCCCGACCTGTGGTCGCTCCAGGTGATGAAGCCCGTCGTGGACTAGCACGACGTCGAAGGAGCCGTCGGCGAACGGGAGCCTCTCGACGTCGGCGACGACCGGCGTAATGTCGAGGCCGTACCGCCGGGCGCGCTCGCGAGTCCGCCGTGCGGCCCCGAGGCTGATGTCGCTCGCGACGACGCGTGCGCCCGCCCGGGCGAGGAACTCGGCGTCCATCCCGGAACCCCCGCAGACCGTCAGCGCGGACGCCCCGATGAGATGCGGCCTGATCGGCGCAGTCGCTCGCCGGAACTTTTCGTGGAGGAGAAAGCTGTAGAGGCGTGGAGTTCCGTGTGGCCTCGTGATCTCGAACTCCTCGGCCACCGCCCGATCGAAGTATTCCGCCTGGCCCGCCTTATGCTCACCACCTGTCGTGCCACGGTCGTGGTTGATATGGAGGTGGTCAATCTCGTCATGTTCGGCTAACGCGGGATTCGGGAGCAGGACCGGAATCGAGTCCACGGTTGGGTAGCTCTGCCCGCATGTCGCGCACGTGTGAGCGTCGAACGCAGGTCGCAGGCCTGTGCGGCACAGCGGGCAGGCGAACGACGTCCCACGAGACCTATCCTCTGCGGGTATCATGCGGTCGGCGGCATCACCGGAGAGCAACGGCGGAACTCGGCAGCCCGTCTGCGCTGGCTGGCGCCTATTGCTCGTCGATTATGACCCTCCAACCAGCGCCCGGCAACGACCGCGGGTGATCCAAGGCGAATGAGACTTACCTTCATCTCGCAAGCACCTACACCCTACGTTACTGCCATCCTGAACGAACTGACGGGACTCGTCGATCTCGAGGTTGTCTTCATCTCGGGTCGCCATCCCGCGACTTCATTGAATTCATGGGCTACCTTCCGCGACCCTTGGGGGACCGAGCCTCGATTCCGATACTCATTCGTCCCCTCTCTGCCGGTGACCTCGACCGGGAGTGACTTCCACGCCCAAGTCGCCTTCGGAGTCTCCGTTCGGCTCGCTCGCCTGCGACCCGACATCGTGCTGGTCCATGGTTGGGGGCTTCCCATGGTGGAACCAATGCTTTGGAGCTGCTTGGCACATCGGCGTGTCTTGATGTGGTCGGAGAGCACCATCATCAGCGGACTCCACCGGGGGCGGCTGTCCGATCTCTATCGCCGATCCTTCGTGCGCCACGTGCGTGCATTCGTGACTTCTGGGAGGCAGGCGACTGACTATCTCCATGAACTTCGGGTGCCAGCCTCGCGCATCATCACATCATGCCTCCCCGCGGTGCCTACGACGGACTTGACGGACGACTTGCCGACCCTGGGCAGCGACGTCGAGACACGGCCAGGTCCCCGTTTCATATTCGTTGGGCGTCTCATCCCTAGGAAGCGCCCTGGTGATTCGGTGATTGCCTTTCGCCTTGCCAGCAGAGCGTTGCCTGATGCGGTGCTGACGATCGTGGGAGACGGGCCGCTACTTGAAGTCACAAAGATGGCAGCAGCGGACCTCGGCGGCCGCGTTCGCTTTGTCGGCCGCCGGGAGGGACGCGACCTCGGACGACAGTATCGGGACGCAGACGTCCTCTTGGCGCCTTTCGAGCGCGAGGTCTGGGGGCTCGTGGTGAATGAAGCGCTGCAAGCCGGCCTGTACGTGATTGCCTCCGACCAAGTGGCGAGCGCCTTCGACTTGCTGCGCCCAGATACAGGAGTGATCCTGCCGAGCGGCAGCATCGACGACCTCGCCCGTGCCATGCGGAATGCGGCCCACCAAGTCGATTTCTCGCGAGAGGCGCGCGCTCGCCGAGCTAGGTCCATCGCCGACTGTAACCCGCGAGCGTTCGCGCTGGCGATACGTGAAGGGGCAGAACTGGCGGGTGGCGCCCGTTGAGTGGTGGGAATTGAGCTCTCGGTCGTGGTCCTCAGCGACGGTGTGGGTGGCGTCGGTCAGGACGCCTATAGCCGGCTCTTCGTGGCGTTCTGCTGGATCGCTTGATCCTGAACACCAAACGCGGGAGGCGTTCCAACCAGAACAACGCAGCGGCGCCCGTCGCTGGGGACCGTGACGTCGGCCTGTCGCCAGACTGTGTCGACGCCAACGACACGCGAGCGTGTTTCGCACTTCCGAAGCGCGAGTTAGAGCAAGATATGGACGATCAGGTGTCGCGATGGCTTGTGGGTCACTGGGGGTGACCTCAGTGGCATCGCGGGCACGTATGGTCGGCCTCGCCGCCATGTTGGCTAGTGAAGTCGCCATCGGCAGCGCGGTTGCACTGGCGCAAGGCTCGGCAGGGCCACTGGCGTTGCTCGCAGCTGGCATGCCGTTCGTGGTCTTGCTGACCAATTTCTCAATCGAGACAGCGGCCTTCATCATCGCGGCTGCCCAGGGCTTCGAGGGGTTGGAGTTGAGCACTCCAGTGGCCACCGTCTCCCTGGGGAAACTGGCGATTGTGGTGTTTCTTCTCGCTCGCGTCGTATCGCTAGACGAACCATTGGACCTCCCCGGCCCAGTCGTGTTGTATGCAGCCCTCCTTACTGCTACCGCCCTACCCCAAGTGTTATGGGGCGACCCGAGGGCCGTTCTTCCAGCCGTAATGACCGCCCTGGCCTTCGTCACGGGCTACGTTCTGGGCAAGTCCAGTGGTGGTCTGTCCATGGTTGCAAGAGGGTTCTCGGCTCTGCTGATCGGCATTGGCCTACTCTATCTCGTCGGGCTCCCCTTCGGATTGATCAGTTCAGATACAGCCGGACGATCATTGTTTGGGTTTGCCACGCCGATACCGAGGATGCGCTACGATTTGATTCTCGGGGGCCTTATGGGTTGGTTCGCGCCCTTGTGCGGGGTCATGGCCGGCGCTTATCTGCGGCGCGAGCGCGGCTCGCACATACGGGATTTGCTCGCGTGGGGCGTGCTTCTGATCCTTGGCCTATTGGTCTTCCAGACACGCGGCTTTGTCATAGGCCTTTGCGCGAGCCTAGTCTTCACGACCGTCGACTACAGTGGTGGCGTGGCGCGTGCCGGTTTCCGCGTGGCTGTCACTCTCCTCCCGCTGCTGGCGCTGGGAGTGATCTTTGCTCAGTCCGTCGATCCATTGAGCACAGCGATCCGCCTTCAGTCTGACCAGTTCGTGATCGCAGCGATCAGAGCGAACCCGTCGATACTCGCCCTGGGACTCCCGTTGCCCAGTTTTGAGCACGCCTTGGACGCCGCAATCACCGTCTACTCACAACCCCAAGGAGCACCTCTCCATGGCGGATGGCTGAGGTTCGTTCTGGAGGGCGGGTTGACTCGAGTTCTAGTGGTGCTGTCTCTCTTGCTGACTCCGGTGGTGGTCGCACGCCGGAGGGTGTTGACCCAGGGAGACGCGTCGTCGTTTGCGCTCTCGGCCGCACTCGCGGTGGCAGTGGCGGTCGGGCTTCAGCTGGTGACCGACTCCCCTTCCAACAACGCGTGGGCGCTGTGGCTGACCATTGGGTGTGTGTGGGGTCTGGTGTTGGGCGGAGGCGGCCTGCAACATTGGCGCGGCGCCGGCCGCGGTGAGCACTGGCCCTCGAAGCCAAGGCAAGTCCACATACGCGCAAGCCTTGACCCCTCAGTGATGATCCCCGTCCCCAACTCGGATCCACCACAGTCGGTGTCCGCAGACTAGGCGAGACCGTTGGCATGCCATTTCGGCAACCTCGCACCTGAGTTGATGACTGCATTCGATCGACGTTACCGGAGGGTTGCGCTTTCGGGAGGGTGTGGGCGTCTCGACATGCTCGTAGCTGTCTTGCTTCGTCGGAGTTCCACTGCTGGATGACCCTGCTCGATGAGCCTGGTGCCGACTGGTCACTGCTTGGGCGGCGCGGACGTCTTGAATGATCCGTCGAGGAGAGCATTGACATGACGGTCGTGCCAACGAATCCTATGGTCTCGATCTTGACGCCATCTTTTCAGCAGCGGCGATGGCTCGGCGACAACCTGGACTCGGTGGAAAGGCAGACCTATCAACGCATTGAGCATGTGGTGATGGATGGAGCCTCTACGGATGGAAGCGTCGACCTCCTGCAGGCTCGGTCCAGAAACGGGCTCGTGTGGCGTTCCGAACCAGACCAAGGCCAGTCCCATGCGTTGAACAAAGCCCTCGAGGCGAGCAATGGTGAAATCATCGGTTGGTTGAATTCAGACGATGCCTACTACTCGGTTGATGTCGTTCAGCACGCGGTCAATGAATTCAAGTCCCATCCTGACGTCGATATCCTCTACGGTCACGCGCTTCTTGTAAACGCTGATGGCCTGATTATTCAGACGATCTGGGTGCCACCATTCTCCAGCCACCTCTTGCGCCTCCACGATTTCATCATCCAACCAGCGGTCTTCATTCGTCGCCATTGTTTGGTCAATGGTTTTGTGGACGAGACGTTTGACTACGCCATGGACTACGAGCTTTGGCTGCGGCTAGCGCTCCGGCACCGGTTTCGCCGTCTCGATCTCATCCTGGCGATTGACCGCCATCACCATGCACGGAAGTCGTATACACTCAAGGAGGTCGGCCGGTCTGATCTTGAGCGGCTGCAGAGGCTGTACGGGGCTCGGACCAATCGGATCGCCGTCGTAGCCAGGAAAGTCGTCAAGGTCGCAACGCGGCTGTCCGGTGTCGGGCTGATCGCCGAGTGTTGTCGCGAGCCATTCGCCTTCGAAGGAAGGGTCGACAGCACGGCCGGGCTACTGCGTCGTCAGTTGATGGTGCGGAGGGCGGCGATGCCGAGGGGCGAAGATCCGGAAGCGACGAGGGGATGATCGGTTCAGGCCGCGCTGGCTTGGCGCAGGAAGCTGGGCCACACGTAGGCAACAGAGGCTCGCCATGCTGTGGTCGCCTGACCAGATGAAGGCATGGACTGGCGTTCCCAGGGAGCATCTGCTGCCAAGCCTGAGAGAATATCGTGGCGCCCAGCCCCATGGGGGAGCCGAGGGTGGGCTTGGTCATCTCGTTGCGGGCCCGATTTCGTGAGGGTGCAGTACGACGACCAGATCTTTGCTTCGCAAAGACGAGGGGGCATCTCTCGGTACTTCGTGGAGCTGATCCGACAGTTTGCTGAGAGTCCGGAACTGGACGTGTATCCTCAACTCGGTTGGAGATGGACGCGCAACGGCCACGCACTCGAGGCGGCCTTGGGACGACCACTCCGGATCCCGGGCGGCTCAAGGGGCCACATGCTCCGGTGGGCAAACCGAATGCTCAACGTCAGGCGGCGTGACGCCGAGATCACACACCACACCTACTACCGGCCGGAATACTTGTCGAGAAGATCGACACCGCGGATGGTCGTCACGATCCACGACATGACTCCGGAACTCTTTCCAGACCTCTTCCCGAAGGGCAACCCTCACCTGCGCAAGCGGGAATATGTGCGACGAGCGACCTTGGTGCTGTGCGTTTCCGAGAGCACACGGCGCGACCTCTTGCGTGTATACGGCTCGGTCGAAGCGCCGATGATCGTGACCCACCTTGGTGTCAGCGATCGATTCACGCCCGGAGCGCTCCGCGCCTCATGGCGCCCCGACCGGTACGTCTTGTTCCTTGGAAACCGAGGGGGCTACAAGGACTTCCGCGTGGTGATCGAAGCATTCGCCCAACTGACTCCAGGGCAGCGCGGCACAGCTCTAGTCGCGGTCGGAGGCGGCGCGTTCTCCTCAGACGAAGAAGGCCTGATCTCGCGCTGGGGCCTGCGGGGCCGGGTCGTCCAGCGGGCCGCTTCGGACGAAGAGCTGCCTGGGGTGTTTGGGGGGGCAAGCGCCTTCGTATTCCCCTCGAGATATGAGGGATTCGGTCTGCCCACGCTCGAGGCGATGGCCTGCGGGGCGCCGACCGTGCTCGCCGATTCGTCGTCTCATCCGGAGGTCGGAGGGGATGCGGCCCTCTACTTTCCGCCGGGCGACAGCAGCGTATTGGCCGTCCGGCTCGGCCGCCTGCTGTCCGATGACGCGTTTCGCCGGCACTTCTCCGAGAAGGGCATCGCGCGGGCCGGTAAGTTCACTTGGCGACGCACTGCGGAGGTCACAGCTGATGGGTATCGCATCGCGGCAGCGCTGCGCTGAACTCACTGGGCATTGGTGCTCGTCGATTCACCATCTCGCGCAGGAGCGCATCCAGGCCCGTCCTGGGCTTCCAGCCCAGCTCGGTTCTTGCCCGTGACGGATCTGCCGTAATGGCGGGGGGCATCTTGCTCGGCAGCGCCCGTGACACCAGCAGGGGCCGCGTGCTTTCGGACTGACCCACGTCACTCATTGGATGCATCCAATTCAGACCGCACCCGGGACTCCCAAGGGAACGCTATCCCTATGTGCAAGGGTCCACGACTCG
>JAJZQZ010000174.1 GCA_021802965.1 Actinomycetes bacterium | reverse complement strand
CTTGCTGGCCATCGCCGGAAAGGTTCATCATGGACGGCACAATTCCTTCACACAACCCGGAAAGTATTTGCGGGGGCGACCACTAGGGCGAAGCAAGGGTGCTCGACGATACCGAGACCTGTTGCTTGAGCTCCTGGATGAGCAGCCGCGCGTCGGACACGGGAACGCCTACACTCCCCTGCGCGGCCAAGGCCAGCGCTGTCTCCAGCTGGGCGATGGCTTCGCTCCGATCCCCCTGTTGGGCCAAGGCCACCCCGAGATTGTAGTGAGCCAGGGCATGCCGAGGCTCGTCCGCGATCGCCTGCTGAAACGCTTTGACGGCGTCTCGCTGGTGCCCGAGACGGATCTGGGCTATCCCCAGGTCCGTGCGGACATCGGCGTCGCCCGGCCGGAGCGTGAGCGCTTTCGTATACTGGTCCACGGCCTCCAAATAGCGCCCGCCGTCGAAGAGGAGGTTCCCGAGGTTCGTCAGGGCATCGACGTCGTCCGGATTCTGCTGGAGCCTGTCGCGATAGTGACGTTCGAGCACCTGGGAGCTCACTCCCAGGTCACGAAGAGTGGCCGCGTCCAGTCCTGGGATCTCGGCGGACAGCCCGGGCGCCGGTTTGGCCGTGTAGAGGAATATGGTCGAAGCCGCCAGGGCCGCGATGATGAGGCAGAGGACGACGATCAGCCACTCGTCCATCAGCCACTCCTCGAAACCGCGACGTCGCCGCTTCATCGCGTCCAGCTTGCCCTCGAAGCGGTAGGCGTCGAGGCCGAGGGCCTCGGCACGTAGGAGCATGTTCAGGTCGTTGGTCACGACGGTGCTGTGGACACCCGGCTGCTTCTCGTACGTGTAAGCAAGGGCAAGGATGAGATCGTCGGTTCGCGTAGGGTCGAGGTCGGAAGGCAAGGATTCGAAGGTGTCCGTCGCGTCCACCCGCAGCAGAGCCCCGTTGGTCAGCCGCACGCCGTCGATCAGTCGGCCGTTCCGCGACGCCTCGAACAGCATCCGCGTGGCCTTGCGACCGTAGTACCGCACGCGGGCGTCGGTGCGCCGACGTTTGAGATCGTCGAGCTCCTTGAGCACAGCGGCGGGGATGACGACCTCGGCCCCTGAGAACGAGTTGATCACATCAGGATCGTTCAACAGGGCGTTCGTGTCGATGATGCAGATCTTCGAGCGAGGGGGCATAAATCGATGGTAGCACGTGGCGCGGCAGCCACTTTTGTGGGGGGGAGGAATGAGGGGATGCCACACCCCCACGGCGTCCAATGGTCGCCTCGAAGCGACCCATTTAGGCCCGACCTACTGTGCCGGCGGGCTCTCCGGGGTGGCGGTACCGAATACGATGCGGCGGATGTGGCTGATGCCGGGGCGTTCCGAGAGAACGCTGATCTTGACCACGTCGCCGGTCCGTGGAGCCTCGATGAAGAGATCGTCGCCCATGAAGATGCCCACGTGGTGAACGGGGCTACCGAAGAACACCAGGTCGCCCGGCAGCATGGCATCCGCCGGCACCTCGACCCCCAGTTGAGACTGGTACACCGAGTAGTGGGGCAGGTACACGCCGTTCTGCATGTATACGTATTGGACGAGGCCGGAACAGTCGAAACCGGTAGCCGGGTCCGCGCCGCCCCAGACGTAGGGCACGCCGAGATATCGGAGGGCGGTCTTGATGATCTCGCTGCCGTCGCCCGCCAGGAAGGCGCCGACATCGAACCCGGGAGGGGCGACCTCGCCCGAGATCTTCCGCTGCTGGTCGACCAACACCCGGATCTCACCCTGGAGCCGGTCTATGTAGGCCTGGCGCTCCGCCAGCTTGGCCTCGACCAGCTTCTTCTGGCCTTCGAGAGCCTGGGACGCGGTCGTCGCCTCGTAGATGCGCGGGGAAAGCTCGTCGAGCAGGCGTTCGGAGCGGGCCCGCAAGGCATTGATCTGGTCGAAGCGCGCCCGGTCGCCCCGGGCGATGTTGAGCAGCAGCCCGACACGACGGATGAAGTCGGACATGTCGGTGGTGTCGAGCAAGACCTCGAGCGCGTTGGTGTCGCTCTTGTAGGCGCCCACGACCCGCTGTTCGAGAGTGCTGGTGGCAAGGGCGAGGTCTTGCCGCGAGGTCGCCACTTCGCGCTGCAGCCTATCCACCTGCTGCTTCGACTCCTCGAGCTGCAGGACCAGCCGGTTGTACTCCTCCACGGTACGGGCTACGTCCTCGTCGATGGCGTCCAGCTCGATGGCCGCTCGGTAGACCTCCATCTGCTTGGCCGAGATCTGGCCGGAGAGCAGCTGCAGCTGACGGAGGCGCTCCAGGATCTCAGGCGACGTGCCCACGGGAAGAGAGGGCATGACCGACGCGCTCGGCCGGGCTGTCGTGGTGGTGGTCGGTCCGGGCCGGCCCCCGCTGGTCTCACCGGCGAGAGTGGTGGCAGTGGTTCCCGGGGCGGCGGTCGTGGTCGTCGTGGCGTCACGATCAGCCGAGGCCTCGCCCACACCGGGGGCGGCGGGGGCTATACCCACCCACGCGCCGAGCAGGACGACGACAAGCGCCACCAAGAGCGCAGCGAACCGGAAGGTCCGGGGGGACCACATCCGGGCGATCGGCTCTTCGTGGCGCTGCGGGTGTCTCGTGTCCTGTCTTCTCACCATATCCTGCCTGGCCCCACCCACGCTTGGCGGAGCTTCCGCATCATTGTACCTGCAAAGCAAGCGCGCGAAAACCTTCACGAGCGGCTATCGGCATAGTCGCCCCTCGACATGAGCATGACGCTCCCAAAGCGCACTAGCAGCTCCGCCGGACGGGCTCGTAGACGCAGTAGGGCTCCTCCGCCAGATAGTCACCCGAAACCTCGTACGCCCGGGCGCGGCATCCTCCGCATACGCGCCGGTACTCGCACAAGCCGCACTTGCCCTTTAGCAGGGAGACGTCCCGCAGATCCTGGAACAAAGGTGATGTTCGCCATATCTCCGAGAACTTCTGCTTCTTGACGTCGCCCGCAGCCACGTCAAAGTACCCGCACGGCTGCACCTGACCCACGTGGCTGATGAAGCAGAACCCCGTGCCGGCAAGGCAGCCCTTCGAATGGCTGTCCATATCGCCGTGCCCCCGCGACTTGCCCGCCGAGCCGGCCATGGCGGCGTGGGAATGTGGGTGCATCTTGAACTCGGCCAAGTCGGTGCCGTCTTCCTTCGCCCGCTGCCGCATGATGCGATGGTAATGGGGCGCGTCGGTGGGCTTGAAGAAGATCTCGGAGGTCTTCTGCCGGTCGTACACCCAGTTGAGGGTGCGCTCGTAATCTTCCGGGGGGAGCTCTTCGGGCCCCAAGGACTTGCCACGCCCGGTCGGCACCAGCAGGAACGGATGGAAGGCCACGGCCCCGAGATCCTTGGCCAGCGCGAGGAGGTCGTCGAGATACTGCACGTTGAGCTTGGTGATGGTGGAGTTGATCTGGACCTGGACTCCGGCCTCGATCGCGGTCTTCACGCCCCGCACCGCTCCCTCGAACGCACCCTGGACCCCGCGAAAATCATCGTGCAGCTCCGCCGTGGGGAAGTCGATCGAGATGGAGATGCGGGGGATCCCGACCTCCTTCATCTTGCGCGCCACCTCGGGCGTGACCAGGGTGCCGTTGGGCGACATCACCGAGCGCAACCCGCAGACCTTGATCGAGTGCTCGACCAGGTCCCAGATGTCTTCACGCATCAGAGGGTCGCCGCCGGTGAATATCATCACCGGGTCGGCGAAAGAGGCTATGTCGTCGAGGAGCGCCTTGCCTTGTTCGAGGGAGAGCTCGCCCGGATAGGGCCCTTTCTCAGCGGCCGCTCGGCAGTGACGGCACGAAAGGTTGCACGAGCGCGTCACCTCCCAGGCTATGAGCTTGGGCAGATACTGCGTCGAAGCGCTCTCGGTCGACGCTTCGGCCGTCAGAGGCAGGTCGCCCTCGAGGCCTCCCGCGCAGCCACCTTCGGCCCTCATCGTCCCTCCGGGTGCCGGCCCGCAGCCGCCATGCGCATGGGTTCGGCCAGCCAGCGCGCGGCGTCCTTGGCATGATAGGTGATGATCATATCGGCGCCCGCGCGTTTGATGGACAGCAGGGCTTCCATGACCGCCGCCTTCTCGTCGATCCACCCGTTGGCCGCCGCCGCCTTGATCATGGCGTACTCGCCGCTGACGTTGTAGGCCGCCAAGGGGAAGCGGGTCTCGGACTTGATGCGGTAGATGAGGTCGAGGTACGGCAGCGCAGGCTTGACCATCACCATGTCCGCGCCCTCTTCGATGTCCATGATGGCCTCACGCAGACCCTCGTCGGTATTGGCGGGGTCCATCTGATACGACTTGCGGTCGCCGAACTGGGGCGGAGACTCGGCCGCCTCGCGGAAGGGGCCGTAGAAGCTCGAGGCGTACTTGGTGCTGTAGGAGAAGATGGGCACGTCCTGATGCCCCTCGTGATCGAGCGCGGAGCGGATCGCGGTGATACGCCCGTCCATCATGTCCGAAGGGGCCACCACATCGACTCCCGCCTCGGCGTAGCTGAGGGCCGTCTTGGCAAGCAGCTCGACGCTGAGGTCGTTGTCCACGCAGCCGTCTTCACGCACGATGCCGCAGTGCCCGTGACTCATGTATTCGCAGAGGCAGACGTCTCCGATGACTGTCAGCTGAGGGACGTTCTCCTTGATGGCCCGGATGGCCATCTGGACGACGCCCTCGGGATCGTAGGCACCGGAGGCCGCTTCGTCTTTCACGTCCGGGATGCCGAAGAGCAGGACGTTGCGGATCCCCAAAGAAGCGACGTCCTTGGCCTCTTCGACCAGGTGGTTGATCGAGAGCTGGAAGACCCCCGGCATGGACTTCACGGGGTTTCTGACATCCTCGCCGTGGATCACGAACAGGGGATACACGAAGATGTGAGGATGGAGGTGGGTCTCCCGGATCATCGCGCGCAGATTGTCGGTCTTGCGCATCCGACGGGGACGGTACTGAGGATAATACATGGGTTGTCGTGACCTCCGCGTCGTACCTTCCGGGGGCTGGAGTTCGGGGGGGCGACCCGCCGCGATCGGTCTCAGTCCCGGGATGTAGGCCAGGTAGGCTGCCGCCGGGGGAGTATACAGGAGCGACCGACCTCTGTTATGGTGACTGGATAAGGGACGGCTGAGCGGTGCTCGACAGTCGGCCCGCACATAGGCCGTCGCGAGGCGTGCCGCTGAATAACGGGGTCTTCGAGCGTCGGGCGCCTACGGGAGCGATCCTATGGGCCCGGAGCCGGTAGGGTACAGCCGGAAACGGCCGTGTCTCCCAGTGTGGAAAGGAGACCTGACCGCGAGTGATCACGGCCGCCGCCGAGGCCCGCACAGCTTCATCGGTGTGGGCCGTTTTCGTTGGCGGCACCCCTACCATCCGCACCGTGGTCTCTGCACAATGCGACCCCGGCGCACTCGGATCCCGGTCCCGAAGATCCAAGCCGAAGGGGGAGAGTCGTGCGCGGGTATCAGATGTACATCGACGGGGAGTGGGTCGGTTCGCTCGACGGGTCGATCTATCAGGACATGGACCCGTACACGGGCGACGTCTTCGCGGAGGTGCCGAGCGGGGGGGCGGGCGGACATGGCGCGGGCCGTCGAGGCCGCCACCGCCGCTTTCCCGGCATGGTCTTCGACCAGCCCGGGAGAGCGACAGAGACTGTTCCTCAAGGCTGCGCAGGTGCTCGAGGGCAAACGCGACGAGCTGGTCGCCCTGATAGCACAGGAAACGGGCGGGACATTCGGCTGGGCCATGTTCCAGAGCACCTTCACGCCCGGTCTCCTGCGCGAGGCCGCCGGCCAGGTCCATCACGTCAAAGGCGAGATCATCCCGGCCGACCTGCCTGGGGCCTTCTACATGGCCTTGCGGCAGCCCGTAGGCGTGGTCGCGGGCATCTCGCCGTGGAACGCTCCCGTCATCCTCTCGCTGCGGTCGATATGCCTCCCCATCGCCTACGGCAACACCGCCGTGCTCAAGCCGTCGACGGAATCCGCGGTGGTGGGCGGGTTGATACTCGCCGAGGTGTTCCACGAAGCCGGGTTCCCGAAGGGGGTGCTGAACGTGGTCACCAACGGCCCCGGTCGTAGCGGCGAGCTGGGCGACGAGCTGATCGAGAACCGGGCTGTGCGGCGCATCGGATTCACCGGGTCGAGCGAAGTAGGGAGGCTGCTGGCCGAGAAGGCCGGGCGCCACCTGAAGCGCGTGGCCTTGGAGCTTGGAGGGCACAACCCGCTCATAGTCCTCAAGGACGCCGACATCGACTACGCGGTCCAGGTGGCGGCCTTCGGCGCCTTCCTCCACCAGGGGCAGATCTGCATGTCGGTACGCCGGGTCATCGTCGAGGAGCCGGTGGCCCGCGAGTTCACCGACAAGTTCGCGGCCAAGGCGGCCACGCTGAAGGTCGGGGACCCGAAAGAAATGGACACTGTCATCGGTCCGCTGATCAACGCCGACCAACTGGCCAAGGTGGAACGCAACGTGAACGAGGCGATCGCGGCCGGCGCCACGGCATTGACCGGCGCCAGATCAGAGGGCCTGTGTTACCACCCCACAGTGGTCGTCGGTATGACCCCGGACAGCCGCCTGTGCTGCGAGGAGACCTTCGGACCGGTGGTCACCGTCCAGTCCGTCGGCGACGTGGCCGAAGCCATCCGCGAAGCGAACAATACGCCCTACGGGCTCTCCGCCGGCGTCGTGACCCGCGACTTCGAACTCGGCCTGAGTGTGGCCGAGCGGATCGAATCGGGGATCGTCCACATAAACGACTCCTCCGTGGGCGACGAGCCCCAGGTGCCCTTCGGCGGCATGAAGGACAGCGGGTGGGGCCGGATGGGGGGCACGGCCGCGAAGGAGGAGTTCACCGAGCTGCGCTGGGTGACCATGCAGAGGACGCCTCGGCACTATCCCTTCTAATCCGGCGCAAGACCGTCGCGCCGCCGACGACGTCGATCAAGGAGCAGAGACATGAAGCGAGTACGGCTCACGGTGAACGGTACCAGCAGGGAAGTAGTGGCCGATGACGGCCTGACCCTGCTCGACCTCCTGCGAGACGGCCTGCATCTGACCGGCACGAAACAATCGTGCGACAAGAAGGGGCAGTGCGGAGCCTGCACCGTGCTCGTCGACGGCAAGGCTTTGAGATCGTGCGCCGTCAAGGTGGCCCGTCTCGATGGGGCCGACGTGGTCACGGTCGAGGGGCTCGGCACGCCCCAGAACCCCCATCTCATCCAGGAGGCCTTCGTCCTGGCGGGGGCGGTCCAGTGCGGGTTCTGCACTCCCGGCATGATCATGGCGACGAAGGCACTGCTGGACAGGGTCAGCGAACCCACGACCGAGCAGATAAAGAAGGCCTTGTCCCACAATCTCTGTCGTTGCACCGGCTACGTCAAGATCATAGAAGCGGTGAAGCTCGCCGGGCGGTTCCTGCGAGGAGAGACGACCCCGGACGCGGTGCGCCCCGACCCTGAGGGTCCCAAGATCGGGGTGTCGCACCCGCGTCCTTCGGGGCTCTTGAAGGCCTGCGGCCTTGCCCCCTTCGCGGCCGACATCGTCATGCCGGGAGCCCTCGAGCTCGCGGTGGTCCGCAGTCCCCACGCGCACGCGGCCATCAAGGCCATCGACGCAGAT
>JAJZQZ010000173.1 GCA_021802965.1 Actinomycetes bacterium | reverse complement strand
CGTGGATGATGCTCCCCGCGGCGAGGAACAGCAGGGCCTTGAACCAGGCGTGCGTGAAGAGGTGAAAGATCGCCGCGACCGGCGCGCCGGCTCCCAGAGCGGTCATCATGAAGCCCAGCTGGCTGACCGTTGAATAGGCCAGCACCTTCTTGATGTCTCGCTGCGTCGCCGCCACCGTCGCCGCGAACAAGGCGGTGACCGCCCCGATCCATCCCACGACCGTCAGGGCTTCGGACGAAGCGGCGAACAAGGGGAAGGTGCGGGCCACCAGGTACACCCCGGCCGCCACCATCGTGGCCGCGTGCAGCAGGGCAGAGACGGGGGTCGGACCCTCCATGGCGTCGGGCAGCCACACGTGCAGGGGGAACTGGGCCGACTTGCCCACGGCGCCGGTGAAGACCAGCAGAGGGACGACGACGCGCCAGGCGCCCGCGAACCCGGCACCCGAGGCCTGCCCGAACACGGTGTCGAAGTCCAGGCTGCCGGTGAGATGCACGATGGCGAAGATGCCGAGCAGCAGCCCGACGTCGCCGATGCGGGTGGTGATGAACGCCTTCTTGCCCGCCGCCGCGGCCGCGGGACGCTCGAAGTAGAAGGCGATGAGCAGGTAGGAGCTTGCGCCGACCAGCTCCCAGCCCACGTAGAGGACGAAGAAATCGTTCGCCAGCACGAGGAGCAGCATGGCGGCGCTGAAGAGGGAGAGCTCGGCGAAGTAGCGCACGATGTCCCGGTCGCCGCGCATGTAACCGTTCGAGAAGAGGTGGACCAGCAGGCTCACGCCGGTCACCACCATGACCATGATCGACTGCAGACCGTCGACCTTCAGGCTGAAGGGCACCTGCAGCGAGCCGACCTGGAACCAGGTCGCCGAGAGCGAGATCTCCTGGCCGCCGCGAAACGCGAAGAAGACCACCAGCCCAAGGATGAACGAGACGAACACCCCACCGACCGACAGCCAGCCCGCCGCCGCCCGCAGCCATCCTCCCTCGCCCGGACCGTCGGCCAGACCTCGCGCTCCCGGCGCCCCGGTGACGCGCAGGACCCCGCCCCCGACCGCCAGGACGACAGCCACCGCGAGCGGCGCCAGCACGATGGCCAGGAGCAGTCCCGACACCGCCTATCCTTTCAGAAGGTCGAGGTGATCCACGTCGGTGGTCGAGAAGCGGCGATAGATCGCCAGGATCAGAGCCAGCCCCACCGCGGCCTCGCAGGCGGCGATGCCGATGCCCAGGATCGCGAACGTCTGCCCGGTCATGAGCTTGGGCTCGTGCAGACGCGAGAAGGCGACCAGATTGAGGTTGGCCGCGTTCATCATGATCTCCACCGAGACCAGCATCGTGATCGCGTTACGCCGCGTGAGCACCCCGAAGACGCCGATGGCGAACAAGATGCCAGACAGCACGAGGACCGGCGTCATGCGCGCTCCTTCCGGACCAGCGCGAGAGCCGCGACCACCGCCGCCAGCAGGATCACCCCGATGAGCTCGAAGGGGAACAGTTGCTCGTTCAGGAAGGCGCGACCGAGGTAGGGGACGCTGTCGGGCAATGCCGCGGGCATGCCGGGAAGGGTACTCCTCAGGCTCGCCCACACCAGCATCCCGCCCACCGCGTAGGCCACGATGGACCCCAGGCTCCGCCGGTCCGACGAGGCGGTCGGGTGCCTGACGCCCGAACTCGAGAGCATCAGCGCGAAGAGCATCAGGACGACGATGCCGCCCACGTAGACGAAGATCTGGACGACCGCGACGAAGTCGGCCGCCAAGAGATAGAAGATGCCGGCCAGAGCCGTGAGGAAGGCGCCGAGCGCCACGATGCTGCGCAGCAGGTAGCGGGTGAGCACCGCGTAGAGCGCCGACAAAGCGGCCAACACGCCGAAGACCACGAAGAGCACGGTGGTGGCGGTTGTCACGGTCTCATCCCTCCCGCATGGCTCATCGCGGCCCGATCGCCTGCATGACGAGGGCGGCGAGCACCAGGTTCACGAGCGAAAGGGGCAAGAAGACCTTCCAGGCCAGGCGCATGAGCTGATCGGCCCTGAAGCGGGGCAGGGTCCATCGGATCCACATGAAGAGAAACACCACGATCAGGGTCTTGAGCACGAACCAGAAGATGTCGGGCAGGAAAGGCCCGCTCCCCGCCCCCAGAAAGAGCAGGGTGGCGAAGGCCGCCGCCGCGAAGAGCGCCCCGTACTCGGCCAGGAAGAAGAGGGCCCAGCGGAACCCGGAATACTCGGTGTGGTACCCGGCGACCAGCTCGGACTCGGCTTCGGGGATGTCGAAGGGCACGCGGTTGACCTCCGCCAGGGTGGTGATCATGTAGACCACGAAGCCCAGCGGCAGAAGCAGTATGTACGGCCAGGGCTGCTGCGCCGCGGCCACGTCCACCGTGTTCAGGCTGCCGGCCAGCATCACGACCGCGACCACCGCGAGGGTGCGGGGGATCTCGTAGCTGATGAACTGGGCCGACGAACGCAACCCGCCCAGGAACGAGTAGTTATCGTACGAGGCCCAGCCCGCCAAGAGAAGGCCGATCACGGTCATGCCCGGCACGGCCAGGAAGTAGACCACCCCGACATTGAGGCCGCGCATGAGGAGCGGTCCGCCGAACGGGATGACGGCCAGCGAGAGGATGGCCGGCACTGCGGTCAGGAGCGGCCCGAGGCGGAAGGCGACGGGGTCGGCCCGCGAGGGGCGCACGTCTTCTTTCACGACCAGCTTGATCAGGTCGGCGACAGTCTGGAGCATGCCGTGCGGACCCGTATGCAGAGGCCCGACCCGAAGCTGTATGCGGGCGGAGACCTTCCGTTCCAGGAGGACGAAGGCCGCGGTCAAGCCCCCGACCAGACTGAAAGCGACCACGCCCAGCGCGAGTCCCCAACCGAAGACGAGCAGGTCCCTCACCGCCAGACCAGCACTCCCTTGCGCCACGCGTAGAACAGACCCGCCGTGACGAGAAGGATGAACGCTCCCACCTCGGCGAGCGCGAGCCAGCCGAGATCGCGCAGGACCGGTGCTATGGCGAAGAGCAGCAGGGTCTCCACGTCGAACACGATGAACACCAGCGCGAAGTTGTAGTAGGCCATGTGGAAAGGTCGGCGTGGGACTGAGGCCTGAGGCATGCCCGACTCGTACGCCTCGGCTTTGATGCCTCCTTGGTGGGTCGGTCTGACCCAGCGGAAGACCAGGAGCGTGACCAGCGGGAGCAGGACGATGGCGAGACCGAATCCGACCAGGAAGACGACATCCGACTGGTACGGTTCGTTCAAGCCCTCACTCCCTTGTCGCCGCCCGCCTTGCCACCAGCCGAAGCATTCCTCGACTCCAGGTTGCTTACCCCGGTGCCCGCGGGCATAATCAGATAGCCGACCGCAGAAAAGGCCTACGGCCCGGAAGATCCGGACTAGTGAGACTCTACCAGGGTTTGCCCGGACACGCGACCGAGGAGGTGCGTCATAGCCGATCCCGAGCACGACGGACCCCAGGGGCCGCCGGGCGCCTGGCGCGACACCGGCCCGAACGTCCCCTTGTCGCACCCCGGCACGGCCGCCTACGGCGCGCTGCTTTCCGGGCCCGGCTTCGTGACCCATTCCGCGAAGCAGGTGATCGAATGGGCCCGCAGCCACTCCCTGTGGCAGATGATGTTCGGCCTGGCCTGCTGCGCCATCGAGATGATGGCGGCGAACGCCTCCCTGTACGATCTCGACCGCTTCGGCGTCATGCCGCGCGGCTCACCTCGCCAGTCCGACCTGCTCATCGTCTCGGGGACCGTGACGCACAAGGTGGGCACGATGGTCGAACGTGTCTACCTGCAGATGGCCGAGCCTCGCTGGGTCATCGCCATGGGCAACTGCGCCACTGCCGGATCGCTCTATTACCACGACGGCTACAGCGTGGTGAAGGGGGCCGACCAGATCGTCCCGGTCGACGTCTACGTATCGGGCTGCCCGCCGCGCCCCGAGGCGCTCATCGACGGCATCCTCGAACTCGAGCGGCTCATCCGGGGGGAGACTCCACGGTCGCATTCGTACCGCACCGGCGACGGTTCCGGTCCCGCAAATGGCGCCCCCGGTGCCGCCGGCCGCGGAGGCGCGCTGTGAGCAGTCAGGCGCAACGGCCACCACGCGGCGTCGACCCTCCCGGACGCAGCGTCGACCCGGGCGTGGACCCACGTCCCCTGCTCGCCGAGAAGCTCGGAGCGCAGGTGCTGGAAACCCGGACGGACCCGGATGGGACCCTGCGCGTCGTCGTCGACCTGGCTGCCTGGCGGCCTGCCGCGGAGACCCTGCGAGAAGCCGGCTTCGAGCGGCTGGACTTCCTGTCGTGCGTCGATTGGGACGACCACTTCGACCTCGTCTTGCAGGCCTACTCTCCCACCAGCCGCATCGTCGTCCGGCTGGTCGCCGCCGTGGCGCGCGACGGCTCCGCGCCCAGCCTCTCCGACCTCTGGCCCACGGTCGGATGGGAGGAACGAGAGGCCTACGACCTCTTCGGCCTCTCCTTCGCCGGCCATCCCGACCTGCGCCGGATCCTGAATCCGGAGAGCTGGGACGGCCATCCCCTGCGCCGCGACTACGTCGACGACATCAACATCACCCGCCCCCAATACTTCTGAGATGAAGACGCCCGATGAGGACCACGTCTCCCCCGTCGTGACCGGCGCCCCCGTCGGACCCACCCCGGAGCGACTGGTCCCCGAGGAGGGCGACTACCAGCCGTCCGAGGATGTCCAGGACTTCCTGATCAACGTCGGCCCTCACCACCCGGGCACGCACGGCGTGCTGCGCCTGGTCACCCGCCTGGACGGGGAGAAGGTGGTAGGGCTAGACGTCCGCATCGGGTACATGCACCGCAGCCTGGAGAAGATCGCCGAGAACCGCAGCTACCCCCAGATCATCGCCTTCACCGACCGCACCGTCGATTACCTGGCGGCCATGCACAACGACTGGGTGTACTGCCTGGCGGCGGAGAAGCTGCTGGGGATCAAGGTGCCCGAGCGGGCCGAGTACCTGCGCGTCATCACCGGCGAGATCAATCGCATGTCCAGCCACCTCCTCTCCCTCGGGGCCCTGGGCCTGGACAGCGGAGCCACGACCTACTTCCTGTGGTGCTTCGCCGCGCGCGAGCTGCTGGTCCATCTGTTCGAGGAGTTGTGCGGGGCCCGGCTGACCTACGTCTTCCACCGACTGGGCGGGGTCAACTACGATCCGCCCCCGGGCTGGGTGGAGCGGGCGCATGAGGCTGTGCACCGCGTGGTCGACGAACTCCCCCGGTACCGGACCCTGTTCCACGACAACTACATCTGGCATCAGCGCAGCATGGGCGTGAGCACCCTGAGCGCCGACGAGGCCCGGCGGTTGGGGGCCCAAGGGCCCGTCCTGCGCGGCTCCGGCGTGAAGTGGGATCTGCGCAAGGACATGCCCTACTCGATATACCAGCGCTTCGAGTTCGACGTGCCCGTGGGCGCCGCGGGCGACGTCTACGATCGGACCGAGGTCCGCTTCCACGAGATCCTGCAGAGCGCGAAGATAGTGCGCCAGGCTCTGAACGACCTCCCGTCGGGTCCGATCATCGCCACCCGCGTGCCCCGTCTGCCCGTGGCCCCCAAGGGAGCCGAAGCCTACGCCCGCCTGGAATCGCCGCGCGGGGAGATCGGCTGCTATCTGGTCGGCGACGGCACCATCAAGCCCCGGCGCATGAAGTGGCGGGGGGCCTCGTTCCACAACCTGGCCATCCTGCCCGCCCTGTCGATCGGGTACACCCTCTCCGACCTCATCAACATCGTCGGCACCCTTGACCCCGTGATGGGAGACGTCGACAGATGAGCCGTCGCCGCACGCGGGGAGCCCCCTGTTGACCTGGGACGACCTTATCCGTCCCTGGGTGAGCATCGCCAAGGGCAGCGCGGCGACCTTCAAGCAGATGGTCTCCCCCCCCACCACCATCATCTACCCCTACGAGCCCGCCCGGCCCGAGCCCCGCTGGCGAGGTCCCCTGCGCCTGCGCGGGGTGATGGACCTCGAGCCTCCGCCGGTCACCGACGCCGGCCCGCTCGAGTTCAACGACCTGATGACCGGCCTGCACGACGAGCAGCGCATCGCCCCGTGCCAAGGCGGCTGCCCGGCGAACGTCGATGCCCGAGGCCAGAACGCCCTCGTGGCCGCCGGCCGGGCACTCGAGGCGTACAACATCGTCCGGCGCCGCAACATCCTCCCGGGCGTCCTCGGGTACGTGTGCAACAACCCATGCGAGGACGTCTGTCGCCGTAGCTACCTGGACGATCCCCTCGCCATCCGCCAACTCCACCGCGAATGCTATGAGATCTACGACCGAGAGACGCGGCGACCGGGCCACCTGCGCAGCTTGGTGCGGCGGGAAGAGCACGTCGCCATCGTCGGCTCCGGACCGGCCGGGCTCGCCGTGGCATACGACCTCGTCCAGATCGGCTACCGCGCGACCATCTACGACCGCGAAGAGGTGCCGGGCGGGCTGCTCACCACCAGCATCCCTCTCTACCGCCTCGACCGGCGGGTGGTCCAGAACGAGATCAATGACCTGGTCGAGCTGGGAGTCGAGCTCCGCCTGGGGGTGGAGGTGGGACGCGACATCACCTTGGACCGGCTGCGGGCCGAGCACGATGCGGTCGTGGTGGCGGTGGGATACTCAGGCGGCCGTACGCTGCCCATCCCCGGCCACGACGCAAAGGGCGTCTGGTCGGCCATCGACTTTCTCTACGCATACACGATGGACAAGAAGCCGGTCGTGGGCCCCCGCGTCGTGGTCATCGGCGGCGGCGACGTGTCGGCCGACTGCTCGCGCAGCGCCCTCCGCTGCGGAGCGACCGAGTCGACCATCGCCATGCTGGAGACCCCGGAAGAGATGCCGGGGCAGCCCATCGAGATGGACGGAGCCCTCGAGGAAGGGGTGCACATGATGCACCGCTGGGGCCCGGACTCGGTGCTGGTCGAAGACGGCAAGGTGACCGGGATGAAGCTCAAGAAAGTCTTGTCCCGCTTCGACGAGACCGGCAAATGGAACCCGCAATTCTCGACCGAGACCACGGTGGTCCCCTGCGACACGGTGATCTTCGCGATCGGCCAGGGTCTCCAGATCGGGTTCCTGCAGAACTCGGGCGTCCGCTTCGACAACCTGGGGCGTCCGCTCAGCGACCCGCGCACGGGCGAGACCGACGTCGAGGGTCTTTTCCTAGCGGGCGACCTGGCCACCGGCCCGAAGACCATCATCATCGCCATCGGCCAGGCCCACGAGACAGCCATCTCGGTGCACCGTCACCTCCAGGGCCAGAGCCTCCACGACGACCGGCGTGCCCCCGTCCATCCCGAGCCCTACTATCTGCGCAAGATGTACGCCCCGACTCCTCCCGACTTCGAGCACTTCGGGCCCGGCGGCCGGCGCGTGCACATGCCCGAGTCGGAGCCTCACGAGCGCGTGCGCACGGGCGGGCAGGTCGAGCTCGGATGGCCGAAAGGCGAGGGCCAGCGAGAGGCGATACGCTGCATGCGTTGCCAGACCCATGTGTGCGTGGCGTGCACGATGTGCGCGCGCGTATGCCCCGACAACTGCATCGACGTGCGCGGCTACGACACCGGCTTCGTGCGCCGCGTGGAGCGGTACGACTTCCGGATGGAGTGGTGCTGCTTCTGCGGGTTCTGTCAGG
>JAJZQZ010000172.1 GCA_021802965.1 Actinomycetes bacterium | reverse complement strand
CCGATCTCAAGAAAGGCCGAGGGGTCGGTGAACTGAACAACCCCGCAGGCGTGACCGTCGACGGGAGCGGCAACATCTATGTGGCCGATACTCAGCATGCCAAGGTCGTCGAATATGATGCCGGCGGCAAATTGGTCAAGGAGTTGACCAAGGTCACGCAGCCCCTCACCCCCCTTGTGGTTGACGATCAGCGGCTGTACCTTTCGACCTTCGGCTCGATCAAGATCTACTCGCTGCCGGGCCTGCAAGAGCTGTCTTCGTGGGGCAAGCGAGGAAGAGCGGAGGCCGAGTACGACTTCCCCAATGGGATCGCCGTGAGCGACGGGGGGAACACCGTCTTTGTCTCTGACGGCAACAACATGCGACTCAAACGTCTAGACAAGAACGGCGAGAAGGTCTGGATCGTTGGCTCCCCGCCCAAGGATATGAACGATAATGATCGGTTGTTCGGCCTACCCGCTGGGATGGCGCTGGCCGGCGACGTGCTCTATGTGGTCGATCCTCTGAACGGCTCGATCCATCTGTTCCGCACCGATGGCACCAACATCGGGGAAGTGGGTGAGAGCGGCGCCGAAGAGGGCCAATTCAGCTACCCTTCGCAGATCGCCTATATGGGGGGGAAGCGGTTCGCCATCACCGAGTGGGGGAACGATCGCGTGCAGATCGTCGACATCGACCCGGAGGCCGTGGCTCGAGAAACCGCTGCAAAAACTCCATCTGGCGCATCTTCGACTGAGCCCCCGAACCCGTCCACCACGGTCGGCAGGTAATCGTGGTCTCGATCCTTTGGCACATGCGTCTTGCGGCGAGTGGGCCCCCTCGCTATACTGGGTTCATTCGGGTACTTCTACGCAGAGAGAAAATGCTAAAGCTTCTGAGTAGAAGGCCGATATCGGTTCGGGCGGACCGGGAGGTCCGCCCTGTTTGTGCCGATGTTAACTAATCCAGGCTCTGCCTGGAACGGAAGGAGGTGATTATCATGAAGAAACTCATAATCATCGCGGTCGCGGTTGTCTTCGTGTTCGCGTTCGTGTCGACTGCGTTGGCGGCTGGGGGGATCACCCCCGTCGACAACACCACTGCCCCCCTCACCGGACTGCCCGATGCTTCGGGCGATTACAACCAGGGCGGATATATGCAGCCGACCGCAGGCCAGAACCCACACGGTGGCTATACCACCAACACCAACAAATGCAAGGTGTGCCACGCGGTTCACGGCGCTGCGCCGTCCCCTGGTCAAGCGCTGTTACGGAGCAGCCGCGCAGACGCGTGCGTGTTCTGTCACGTCTCGGGGAGCTTCTCGATCGCCCAGCCGTACGGGACTGACCCGCTGAATTACACGACCGAGTACGAGAACAACCACGCGAGCGGACACCAGAGCACCACGTACAACGGGTGTGTCAGCTGCCACTCCGTCCATGGTGCCAACACCATCGGGGGTGGGCTGGCTGCCTACATCCTCAAGGTCAACCCGGGTGGTGCTCTCACGGCTAACCCGGATGGTGCTTTGACGGCCGACGCCGCGTCGCTCGACGATTTCTGCCGCGACTGTCACGACGGGACCACCCGCGCCACCAGCGCCTGGACTCCGTGCGGCGATTCGTGCCACGCGACCCAGATGGAGGTGTCGAACCCGGACACTCGGAACTTCGTCTCGCACATCATGACGACCACTCTGACGGGGTCGACTGGGGTCACGGTCAGCCAAACCGCGTCGACGACCTGCCGTTCGTGCCACAAAGGCGGCTCTAACAACGGCGTAGCGTCGAACGGGAACGACTTCCCGCACTTCACGTCGGGCGCCGATTTCCTGATGGACAGCCACACATCAACCAGTCCTCTGGACCGGGTGTGCGTCGATTGCCATCAGTGGGCTGTGAATCAGGGTGTAGGCTCTACGTTCTAGTGACGTAGGCTTCACGCTGGTTTGAGTTGCACAAGAGGGGCCCTCTTCGGAGGGCCCCTCGTCTTGGACGGGGCGCCGAAACGAGAATGACCCTTGGTGGTGTGCTCATGACGGAAAACGCTAGGCAGGCATCGTCAGCCGCCTCGCCGCGCTGGCGGGTCGGCCTCGCTTGGCTCGCGACCGGTCTATTGGGCGTCGGTCTGCCTTTGGCGGTCTCCTGGCAGACGGCGGCGACGTTCTACACGCCCAAGCTCGGCTTCCTGTATGCGGGCGTTTCGGTAGCCGTCCTTGCCTCCGTCCACTTGAGCGGTCGGACGACGGGTGACGGAGGCGATCAAGCCGATCCGGGGCGGGGACTGTCGGTAGCGGGGGCGGCTGCGGCGGCTTTCGTGCTATGGGGACTGGTGGTCGTGCTGACGACCGACAGCCATTGGGTCGCTCTGCTTGGCACCTACAACCAGGGGACGGGGTGGCTGTTCTGGGTGGCGTCGCTAGCTATCTGGGAGTCCTTCAGGAGGCTGTGGCCCCGCGGCGGGTGGCGTGTGGGCCTTTTCACCGTGGTGCTGGTGGCCGGGGTGGCAGTGGCCCTCTTGGCCCTCCTGCAGGCGGGCCATTGGGAGCCTCTCCGCTTCAAGCTGGGCTTTCGCGCCGATGGCCGTTCAGGTAGCACTCTGGGCAACCCGCTCTATCTTGGCTCCTATCTGGCGCTCGTGCTGGTGTGCGGGCTCGATCTTCTCGGCGGTGCTCTGCGGCGAACGGCGACGCCACGCAGACTCGTTGGCATCTTGCTCGTCGTCATCACGCTCGGCACGATCATCGCCGGGCTCGTGGCTACTCGGTCGCGCGGCGCTCTGCTCGGGGCCGGTGCGGGGATCATCGTCTGGGCCGCGCTCTCTTTCGTCCGCTCGGGTACATCGCGAAAAGTGGTGGCAACGTTAATGGTGTTGCCCTTGGTTGCCATGGCAGTTGGTTGGGTCGCTTATCCTTCTCCGACAGCGACCGCCGTGCGATCGGCCACCGTTCCCGGGCAGGCGACGACCGCTTCGGTGGCCGGATACGACACGATCCATACGCGTCTGTTGATGTGGCGGGTGGCTGGGCGCGCCATCGCCGACCGGCCGGTTCTCGGCTGGGGCCAAAACGGCTTTCGGTTCGCGGCCGAGCGTCACATGGTCGCCGAAAAGCTCGAGGCGGAACCCCTGACCCGCGACGCCGACGCCCACAATCTGCTCTTGGAGATCGCAGCGACATGGGGGCTACCCGGCGCGCTCCTCCTGTGCGCCTGGGTGCTCGCCGTGATGGTGGCGCTCTTGAGGACTCGAAGAGTGGAGGGGTCGGGCGTCGCCTTGGGGATCGGCGTCATGGCGGCCTTTCTGGTCGCCTCCCTCACGGCTCCTCAGAATATCGTCGTGACCCCGGTCGCTCTGCTGCTGGTCGGGTTCGCTCAGGCCCGCGCGACGGAGGGGCGGGCCGAGACGGGATCGTCAGGATCGCGAGCGGTGGCGAGGATACGGCGAGGTCTAATCGAGTGGGGGAGCGTCGTCATATGGACCGGCGCCCTCATCGTCGCCGTCCTTGCGGTGCTCGGAGGATATTGGATATATTCGGCGGACGCCGCTTACCAGCGAGGCGAACTCGGCGTGTCATCGACGGGATCGCCCCTCGCGGAGCTTCGCCGTGCGGCGCACCGAGTCCCGGTGAATGAATACTACTGGCTGGCGTTGGGTCAGACTCAGGCACGGGAGGGACTCTCTACCGGTCAGCTGTCTCTCATGGATGATGCGATCGGCAGCCTGCGTCGCGGCCTTGCGCTAACGCCGCGAGACGCTGATCTTCTCGCGGCGTTGTCGGGTCTCTATCTACAGGAGAAGGATTGGGCTGATGCGCAGGCCGTCGCAGACGAGGGCGTGGGTTACGCTCCTATGGAGCCTCAGCTGCGGGCGAATCTGGCCTACGCCCTGGTCAAGCTCGGACAGACCCGCGATGCGCTCGCCCAGGCCGATAGAGCGTTGGCCGTCAAGACGGGGGACGCGCGCGTCTTGTACACCGTGGCATTGACCTATCGCGAAGCCCACGAAGTCGACCGCGCGCGTCAGTTGCTGCAGCAGTCGCTGCAGATTCGTCCAGATTTCGCGGCGGCGCGATCGGCCCTTGCCGATCTGGGCGGACAATGAGTCATCGCGTGAGGCGGTCAAGGGCCTCTCGTGCCCCGGTGTTGGCGGGGTCGAGGGCCAGGACACGTGTGTACGCCTCGCGAGCGGTAGTGAGATCCCCCAGGTCTTCGTAGCTCTTGGCCAGTAACACCCGGGCTTGAACGTCGTCGGGAGCAAAGGAGAGGAAGCGTTCTAGCAGGGGTGTCGCCTCGCCTGCCCGGCTGTTCTGCTCGAAGATCGCTGCAAGGTTGTACAGGGCGCTCGCGTTGTAGGGGTCATCCAGGAGGATGGCCTGGTACGTGCCGACAGCGGCATCAAGCTCGCCCCTTCTTCGCTCGAGGGAGGCCAAGGAATTGCGCAGATCGGGGTGGGTAGGCATGCGCGACTGGCCGTCTCTGTATGCCTGCTCAGCCTTGTCCAAGAAGGCCGGATCGCCCTGATCGGCGGCCAACTTCTCGTAAGCGAGGCCCAAGGCTATGGCGTAGCTCGCATCCCTCGGGGAGAGTGTGGTGGCCCGGCGCAGGTGGGACACGTCGTCCGATGGGTCCTTCATGCCGCGCACGTACGAGATGTCCGCCCATGGTCGGCGAACGGCGTCGAATGCCACCGGCATCGCGGCTATGAGCATCAGAAAGGCTGCGGGCAGCACGAACGCTCGGGGTGGGGCGAAGCGGACCCTTCGGGGATCGAGACCGCCCGAGCGAAGGGGCGGAGGCGACGGACCGAGGCGTCCGAAGGTCACAGCTGCGAGGCTGCCCTGCGCGGCCACGGCTATCGACGTGTACATCGGCAGGCTCAAGCCGAAGAAGGCTTGGAGCTCGTTGGCAACCACGCAGCCCGCGAGAGACGATGCCGCCACTAGTGTGAAGACGCCGGCCCGGCTCGACCGGATCGTCTTGACTGTGCCGTACCCTAGGCTTGCGAGGAACGACAGGTGCAGGAGCAAAGCCGGTATTCCGCCGGCGTACGCGAGGTAGAGCCAGGCGTTGTGTGGTCTGTCGGGGTAATTGAGGTAGTCCTCGATTTGCAGCAGCCGCAACGGGCGCACGCGCGCGAACCGAGCGAGGAAGGTCTCGGGCCCTTGCCCGAACACAGGGTGGGTGCGTATCTGGTCGAGGGTCTCCCGCCACATGATGATGCGTGTGGCCCCTGTTCCGACGCGGAGGTCTGCCCCTTGGGCCACATGCTCGATTCCCGTCGCCGTGGTGCTGGGCAGCAGCACCGCGGAAAGGGCGAACGCGCAGACGACGAGGGCCAGAGCGGCGGAGGTTGAAGCGACGATTCTTCGCGCCCGCGTGCGTGCATTCAGCGCGAGTCCGGCTGTGAGCACCCCGAGACCGACGGCCGTCCCGAGCCACGCTCCTCGACCGAAGCTGTAATAGAGGCCGGTTGCTTCAAAGACGAGAGCAAGCGCGCAGAGGCCTCGAGTCTGTGGCCGGCGCTCCAGCACGAAGAGACCTACGGTCACGGGCAGCGCCAAGCCGGTGGTCGCGCCGAGGAATACCGGGTTACCCAGGGTAGAGATCGCACGTGCCCCGAACTCCCCGCTACCGACTGGGTGGAACCAGCCGCGTGTCTCGAGGAATGCCAGAAGACCCGCAAGTGAAGCGCCGATGCTTGTTGACGCCGCGAGAAGGCGGTGGAAAGAGGAGCTTCCCCGGGAGCCTACGAAGTAGAAAGCTGCGTAGCCGATGAACGCGAGCAATCCCTCGAACCGGGGAGGGATGCCCATGAGCGAGGAGGCCGGCCAGGGACTCATGATCGTCGCCACGGCCATCCAGGCCAGGAGACCAAGAGCAAGAGCATCGGGCACGAGCAGGCGCGGGCGCCGGCCCTGCGTTCCTGCCAGCCTCATAAAGCCGGCCACGAGCACGACGACAACGGCCGCACCTAAGGCCGCCGTCTTCGGCACGCCGTAGGCGTCGTTGAGTGAGGGCCAGTAGACCAGGGGCAGTCCCAAGATTGCCGCCAAGACGGCGATCTCGGCCATAGAAGGCCGGGTGATCTTACCCACAGGATCCATGTGGCGTCACGGTTTGTGACAGAGGTCGCACATGCTCTCGGTCTTCACTTGGTCGTGGCAGTCTTTGCATCGTTGCAGGGGCGAACGGCCCCCCAAGGCGTGCCGAGTCTTCCAGTCAGGACCGTGTGAGCCGAAAGATTCGTGACACTTCATACAGAAATCTTCTTTGTGGCAGCGGTAGCATAGCGTCTCTTTCTTCTCGAACGCCGCCAGCGACGCGTGCTTCTCGGGCGTTGCGAAGTCGGCCGGGTGGGGCATGTCAAGGCCGTGACACTCCTTGCATGGCGCCAGGCTATGGCAACCTTCACAGGTGCGTTTCTCGGCTAGATGGGCCTTGGGATACGATTCCGGGATCTCTCGTGCGACCGCGATGTCGGTCCTGTGGCAGACCGCGCATCCGGACCGGGCGGTTGTGCCGTCGTGGCAACTGATGCACTTGTCCATCGTCGGGCCTCTGACGAAGCCCGCTTTCGCTCCGTGTCCCACGTTCCCGTGACAGTCGAGGCAGGGCTCGCCGGCGCTCACGAAGTCGGAGTGACGCACTCGGATCGAGAGCACCTCCTTGGTCCCTCGCAACACGTCGTCGTGACAGCCCAAGCACTGACCGTTCGGCACGCTTGTGGAGAGATTCGGTTGGACCTTTAGCACGTGAGCCAGCAGATTGCCGGCGGCTCCCACCCTGACCGTGACGAACCCCGTGATGCCTCTGCCTCCATGACATCCCATACAGTCGGTGGATGTATGCGTCGAAAGCTTGTGACTGGCCACGCTTGGGCTGATCTCGTGGCAGCGGGCGCAGGTGGATGGAGCGGTGGCGACCTCATCGGCGGCCAGCAGAACACCTAGCACGAGCGCGATCAGCCCTAGGGCGAGATAGCCGGGGCGCATTCGCTCTCGGAACCGCCGCCGGGGTCGTTTCGGTCGTTTGGGCCCCCCGGCCACGAGCAGGAGCAGCAGAACGATCAAGATGAGGAACAGCAGGACACCCCCGCCGAGGAAGACCACGGTCCGCCGCGGGTCGGCCTGAGGGTTCTGCATGACCGCCTGGAGGTCATGGATGAGCCGTCGGCCGAGGCCGGTCATCCCGTGCCTCCGGACGTAGTCGTGCTCGTGCTCGCGCCCCCGTTTGTGCCGCCTGAGCTCCCGCTACGGCTCCGCAGTTTGTCGAGCATCTCGGCAGGCAGCCCCGGATGAATGTGGTCTTCGTGGCAGTACTCGCAGTCCTCGGCCACGTGGCAGCGTTTACAGGTCGTTTCGCCCAGCTTCTTGGCGCTGGCGTCGTGGAGCTTGAGGTAGCCCTGCGGATGCGGCATCTCCATCTGATGGCACGAGTCGCAAAAGTTCTGAGCATGGCACAGTACGCACGCGCCGCCCGCGTCGATGGCCTCCTGGCCGTGGAGATGTGGGAACGTGTTCATGTCGTGGGGAAGCTCCACTCCATGGCACGATTTGCAGAAGGTCCGAGCGTGGCAGATGGTGCAGCTGGTCAGATCGCCCATGCCGTGAAGATTCTTGCCAGGGGTGTGGATCAGCGCTTCTCGTCCTGGGAGCTTCGCCGGATCCCTTGCGGGCTCGTTTGAGTGGCAGACGCC
>JAJZQZ010000171.1 GCA_021802965.1 Actinomycetes bacterium | reverse complement strand
GCGCCTCCTGGCCTTGCGTGACGGGGACGTCGCCGTCGTGTCCGAGCTCCCTCGGCAGGAAGGCATCCGTCAGGTGATCGGCAAGCGGATCGGCGTCCTGTCTCCGGACTGTGTCCGGCTGCTCGAGCTGGCGGCGGTGATCGGGTTCCGGTTCACGGCGGTTCTCGGGGAACGGGCCTCGGGACTGCCCGCGGGCCGCTGCGCCACCCTCCTCGACGAAGCGGAGGCCGCCCAGGTCATACGCGCGGTGGAGGCTGGGGTGTTCGCCTTCTCCCATCAACTCGTGCGAGACGTGGTCTACCTGGGCCTTCCCGCCACTCGGCGGGCGATGCTTCACGCCAGGGTCGGCGAGGCCCTCGAGGATCTCTGGTCCGCCGAGCTGGAGGCCCACGCCGCCGAACTCGCCCACCACTTCTCCAGCGCTGGCGACATCCGCTCCGCGGTCAAGGCGTTCTCCTACTCGGTCCTAGCGGGGCGCGCCGCCGGCAGTCGCTATGCCTGGGAGGACGCCGCCCAGTGGCTGGAGCGGGCGCTGGAGTTGCGCACGGCCTACCCGGGCTGCACCCTCGAGCCCCCCCGCCTCGCCGCGCTCTATGAGGATCTTGGCGACGCCCACTTCGAGAGCGGCCACGTCGACCAGGCGGTCGAGGCTTTCGAGAACGCACTCCGGGCATATCCCGAAGCCCCCTCAACAGATGCGGGTCGTCGCCACCGCAAGCTGGGAGGCAGTCTGGTCCTCACTCCCCAGGTCGCCCGGGCGACGCTCGCCTACATGGAGGCGGAGCGGGTGATGGGAGAGCCTGCGCCGGACAGACCCGCCGAATGGTGGGAGGAATGGCTGACCGTCGAGCTCGAGCGTTGCTGGGGCCACTACTACGCAGCCGAATTCGACGGACTTGCCGACCTCGCGGAGCGCATCCGGCCGTTCGTCGACGCCCGCGGCAGCTCGGCGCATCGCGGCGCCTTCTACAATTGCCTCTGGATCGGCGCCGAGGGAGCCACCCGCTACGTCACCAGCGAACGAGGTCTCGAGTACGCGCTCACGTCGACCGAGGCCTACCGCGGTGCGGGGAGTCTGCTCAAGCAGTGCGAAGGCGAGTGGGTCTCCAGCCTGGCCCTCCTTTGGCTGCCTGACCATCCGGATGAAGCCGAGACCCAGCTGCGCCGTTTCATGAGTCTCGCCGAGAGGATCGGTGACATCACCTTCCAGTTGGAGGCCCTTTGGGGCCTGGCCATGTGGCATCGATGGCACGGCCACGTGGAACGGGTCCGTGAGTTGGCCGAGCGCAGCTTGAACCTCGACCGCGGCCGGGATATCGCCTGCTACAGTCCGTGCGCCCAGGGCAATTTGGCCTGGATCGCCTACCGCGCCGGGGAGCTCGAGCAAGCCCGAGAGTTGGCGGGCCAGGCACTCGCCGCCATGGAGTGCGACCAGGAGCACGTGTTCTCGTTTCAGTGGCACATGCGATGGCCGCTCCTCGGCGCCGCCTTGGCGTTTGGCGACCTCGAAAGCGCGACGGCTCAGGCATGGGCCCTCCTCCGTCCGGACCAGCAGGCCATGCCCGGACCGCTGGAAGCCGCGCTTGCCGACTTCCTGAGGGAGCCTTCAGCCGGCACGGCCGAGTCGCCGTTGATGCTGGCACGGGAGCACGGCTACTTGTAGCCTCCGCGGGTCCGCCGCAGCCTCCCCTCGATGGCCTCGCCCGAATCTTGACCTAGGCTTGCCTCCCTCTTGAAGCTGCCCCTTCACCATTGAGAAGGAGATTGCGGCGGACAGGTCTCAACGTGAAAGGGGATGTGTGATGAAGAGAATGCTGGTGATGCTACTGCTCGCGATGTCGTTCGCGCTCCTGTCGACACAGGTGGCGCTCGCCGACACCCACGTCATCACCCACGACGACATACTCGCCGGGACAGACGTGACGATCACACAAGGGGACAGCGCCACCTTCCAGTTCTACTGGTACGCGGGAACGCCCGGTCTGGTAAGGGAGTTCACACGATGCTCGGCCGTGACCCTGCAGATCACCCACGATGGTGTTGACGAGTTCTTCGCTGACGCGCCGGAGACGAACGCGTATTGGAGCCCCATCGAGCGGGCGACACCCGAGTTCATCGCCGAGAAGTTCATATGGGCCAACGACCATGCGAAGACCCCGGTCTCTCTGGCCTACTGGCGGATGCCACTCCCGACAGAGACGCTGGCGGTCGGTGACTACGACCTCTATTGGGCGCTGGCGTGGGATCACCCGACCATCGATCTCGGCGACTGGGATGGAGACGGTCGGATGGATCACTACCCGCGGGGCGGCCTCGACGGTGGGATCGAGCTTCACATAGTTCCCTAGTACGCCCTCCGCGAACACGCCCTGCCATCAAATCGCAGCAAGGGCCCCGGGAAGTCCCGGGGCCCTTGGCTGTCCACCGACCGCCAGCACGGAGACAGGGCCCTCAATTCGTGTCGGACTCGGAACTGGAGGGGGGCGCCCCGCCGCCGAGGATGTCGAACAGGCCGCCGAGATCGGGCTGCGAGGACTTGCCCTTCTGGACCTCGCCGCCCAACAGCCCTCCCAGCAGATCACTCAAGCCTCCGCCGCCTCCGCCGCCGAGGGCACCGCCGACGCGCTTGGCCAGCGCCGCCATCACGAGCGGGGCGAGTATCGGGAGGAGCTTGGAGAAGATCGAGGAGCCACCCCTGGAGGTGGCGCCGAGCGTCTCTATGACTTGGCTCTGCTGGTCGCCGAATACATGACCCAGGATCTTCTGGCCGTCAGCCGCATCGACTGCGGCCAGGGGATCGGGGCGATCGAGCAGGGAGCCATCGTGGTCACGTTGGAGAGCGGAGCTGAGAGAGTCCCCTCCCCCAGCCGAGACGTTGCTCGAAAGTCCACCGAGCAAAGCCGGCAGGGCCTTGCGAGCGGCGTCCATCGCGGTCTCCGGGTCCGTGCCCAGCTGGGCGGCCAGGTCGTCCGCTGGAATCCGCCCAAGGATGTCGTCGACCATGCTCGTCATGATGTCCTCCCTTTGGTATCGGTGCACATGAGCGTTGGTTCACGCCCGCCTCCGAGGCGCGGGCTCCGTGTACTGACGTCCCGCCCCCCCTTACCCTTTTCTTCGATGCCTGAGTCATGGACGGATTCGCGCGAATGACTTCGCCGGGGTGCGATTCGTGGTAAACGTTGCGGTGAACGATATCGCGTGTCGAGGGTCGCTGGGAGGTGCTGGATGAAGAGACTGTCGCCGGTCATTGGGATCGTCGGGGCATTGCTCGTCGCCATCGTGCTGGGCGGGTGCCCGGCGACCGACATCGCCACAACGAGCGGCGGAACAGATGTATCCGTGGCCAGCGGCGACGCTGCGCTCGCGCGGGCCTTCGCCGAGCACGCGGAGAACCTGGAGCTCGAAGGGCGCGGGACGGTGACCAAGCTACTGGCCGACGACACCGAAGGTGACAGGCACCAACGGTTCATCGTCCGGCTGGCTGCCGGGCAGACCCTCCTCGTCACGCACAACATAGACGTTGCTCCACGCGTCGCCTCGGTACAGGTCGGCGACACGATCAGTTTCAAAGGCGAATACGTGTGGAACGCCCAGGGTGGACTCATCCACTGGACGCACCATGATCCAGAGGGCAGCCATCCGGGAGGATGGATCAAGCACAACGGCAGGACGTATCAGTGAGCCGGCGACGAGAGGGAGCGACCTCCGCCTACAGGATGGCCAGCGGCGACTCGGGAAGCATCTGGCCTCCGTCGATGACGAAGGTCTGCCCCGTCGTGTACTTCGCCTCGCCCGATGCCAAGAAGAGCGCCATGTAGGCCACGTCGGCCGGATCGCCCAGGGAACCCATCGGGATCGCCTTCTTCACCGCCTCGATGTACTCCTCGCCTTGCTCCTCCATGCCCTCCGTCTGGATGTTGCCGGGCAGCATGGCGTTGATGGTCACCCCGTCTTTGGCGCACTCCAGCGCTGCCGAGCGCATCAATCCGAGCATCCCGGCTTTCGACGCCGCGTAGTGCGTCCAGCCGGGGAATCCCGTGTGGGGGCCGGTGATGGAAGAGGTCAGCACTATCCGCCCGTACTTCTGCTTCTTCATGATGGGGAGGCAGGCCTTCATCGAGTAGAACGCCCCGTTCAGGTTCACCGAGAGCACCTCGTGCCACTCCTCGACGGGCATGTCTTCGATCATGTTGCAGGGGAAGATCGCGGCGTTGGAACAGAGGATGTCCACGGTGCCGTAGCGATCCACGGCCGCCTTGACCAGCCCCTGGACCTGGTCCCACCGGCTGACATCCGTCTGATGGTAGAACGCCTCGCCCCCCGCTTCGCGTATGCCGGCCGCGACCTTCTCGCCGGCCTGGCTGTCGCGAGCCACTACCACCACCTTGGCCCCCTCGGCCGCGAAGATCTGGGCCATGGAGCGGCCGATCCCTGTGCTGCTGCCGGTGATGATCGCCGTCTTCCCATCGAGTCTCTTCATGACGAACGCCCCCTTGCTTCACACGCCGCAGTCGCCGCCCCGCCTTGATGTCCCGCACTGCGAGCCCTCAGGGAGGCGCTGTCCAAGATACCGATGATCGCGGGCGAAAAGAAGCGAATGGTCCGCGGCAGAGCGCGAGACCGACCGCCCGAGAGGCCCATGTTACACTCTGAGCCACGCGTGCGCGGCACACGAAGATGTGACGCGAGCACGCCGGAAATGCAGGGGAATCAGCGCCGACGAGGGGAGTCGATGGCGCAGCGCAGAGCGAATGACGCAGAACGGCAGACCACAGCGCCCGCCCCCCGGCAACCGTACCCCGACCGCGCGGCCACGATCGCGGCGTCCGAGCACTTCCTCGGTTCGGAGAGCGGCAGCATGCTCCGCTCGCTCGGCGCCGACATCATCATCGGCGCTCGCGAAGGAGCGCGCTTCCAAGACGCCTTCACCGGCGAGTGGTACTGGAACATGCACTGCAACGGCGGCGTGTTCAACATGGGCCACCGCAACCCCCGGCTGGTGCAGGCCCTGCGCGACGCCCTCGATCATCTCGACGTCGGCAACCACCGGTTCACCTCGGGCATCCGGGCGCGCGCGGCCGAGAAGCTGGTGAAGTCCACCGGCGGCGTCCACGCGGGAGTGGCCTTCAACGCGTCCGGCGGCGAGGCCTCCGACCTGGCCATCCGCCTCGCCCGCGCGGTCACCGGCCGCAAGCGCATCGCGAGCATCAAGGGCTGCTACCACGGGCACACCGGCATCGCGATCTCGACCACCGATCTGGAGTTCAGCCGGCCTCTCGGCGGACGGCTGCCGGGTTTCACGCAGGTGCCCTGGGACGACCTGCCGGCCATGGACAAAGCGGTGGACGATCGCGCCGCCGCGGTGATCATGGAGACCCAACCGTCGTCGCGCGGCTTCCTGCTCCCCTCCGAAGGCTACATCCAGGCCGTCCACAGGCTCTGCCGGGAACGCGGCGCATTGCTCATCATCGACGAGGTGCAGACGGGCATGGGCCGCACGGGAACGGTCTGGTCGTGGCAGCAGTACGACATCGAGCCCGACATGTTCACGAGCGGCAAAGGACTGTCCGGCGGCGTATACCCGCTGGCGGCCACCGTGATGAGCAAACCGGTCTACGACTACCTGCACACCTATCCGTACGGCCAGATCTGCACCTACGGAGGCACAGAGATCGGCAGCGCAGTGCTGTGCGAGCTCCTCGACATGGTGGACCACCCGGCCTTCCTCTCCCACGTGCGGGAGCTGAGCCGGCAGTTCACCGAGGGCTTCAAGGGCGCGCCCTTCGACTACTGGACCCGTGGCCTGAGCGGCGGGATCGGCGGCCGAGAGCCCCGGTGGGCGCATGAAGCCATGCGAAAGCTCTTCGAGAACGGGGTGTGGGCCGTCTTCTCGTCGTTCAACAAGCGGGCGCTGCAGTGGAAGCCCGTGCTGATCATGACGCCGCACGAAGCGGACCAGGTGATCGCCCAGGTGCGGACCGCCCTGGGGTAGGAGGGTACCAACGTGGGACAGACCGAGAAGAACACTCAGGGGAGGGAAGGCGACGACCTCGAGCCGCTCGCCCGCTTGGCGCTGTCGCGCTGGGGTCTCGCCGAGGGCACGCGACTGGATCTGATCAAACAGCGCGAGAACGCGGTCTTCGGGGTGAGCACGGCCGACAGTCGCCGATTCGCCCTGCGTGTGCACCGCGCCGACTACCATAGCGACGCGTCCATCCGTTCAGAGCTCCAATGGATGACGGCTCTCCGGAAGGCGGGCATCGGGGCGCCGGCGGTGATCCCGACCCCCGAGGGCGAGATGTTCGTCCGCGTGCGCGTCCCCGAGCTGGGCCGGGAGCACCAATGCGACCTGCTCTCATGGGTCAACGGCACGCCGCTCGGCAGCGCCGAGGAACGCTCGTTCTCCGAGGAGGAGGCCGTATCCCGCACCTACCTCGCCGCCGGCCGGCTCGCGGCCCGGATCCACAACCAAGCGACCACGTGGGAACTCCCCCCTGGGTTCGAGCGGCCCAGCTGGGACGAGGCGGGCTGTCTTGGCCGGACGGCCCTGTGGGGGCACTGGAGCGACCTTGCCTGTCTCACCGCGGAGGAGCGGCGCGTCCTGGCGGAGGCCGCCCGGGTGGCCGTCGAAGCGTTGGACCGCTTCGGCAAGACGCCGGACCGGTACGGCCTGGTGCACTCGGACCTGGTGCCCGACAACCTGCTCGACGACGGCGTGGAGACCACGATCATTGATTTCGACGACTGCGGTTTCGGCTGGCACCTCTGGGAGATGGCGACCGGCGTGTACTGGCACCTGGGCGGTGATACCTACCGGTATGCGCTCGACTCCTTCGTCCAAGGCTACCGGGAGCACCGGGCTCTTCCGGCCGAGCACCTCGCGCTGCTGCCCGTGTTCCTCCTCGTGCGGGGCCTCGTCTATCTGGGGTGGATCCACACCCGCCGCGAGACCGAGACCGCCGGCCAGATCGTCGACTTCGTGCGTGAGCAGACCATGCTGCTCGCTCGGCAGGTGCTCAAGCTCCAGCCCCTGTGCTAGGCGGCGGCAGAGACCTTCTTGGCCGGCTCAGCCCGCAATGCCACCTCGAATTCCTCCACCGAGATGAGTCTTGCGCTCTGGGCCCTCTCCACGAAGTCCGACCGAAGCCGCTTCGCAGTCTCCCTCGAGGAATCGAGCGGCTCCCGACCGCTGAAGTACGCGAGTGTTCGGACGACTCCGTTCTCGCGATCCACGAACATGGTCGCGCCCTCCCATCCGGGGAACGACTGGATTTGTGGCAAGGTCACCTCTTCGAACTGTCTGACTGCGGCGTCGACCGCGTCGGGAGGCACCTCTACTGTCGTGACTCGAGCGTACATGGCAAACCTCACAATCGCCGCCGTGGGGACGGCTGGAACAAGTCAACACGATGCGGTTATTATGTTCCCTTTGTGAAGTAATCTCACTCCGGCCGGGCCTCCCATCGCCGCAAACCGTCAGCCGTCGTCGGCGTGCTCGCCCGACGGGCTTTCGCCCGCCCCGGCGACCAACGCGGTTCGGACGGCGGAAGTTTGATGGTACGCTAGTTCGGCGTCCCAACAAACGAGCATAGGAGGCAGTACCAATGAAGACGAAGGAGTTCAAGGCGTTCTTGTTGCAGGGCAACGTGGTGGACCTGGCGGTGGGTATCGTCATCGGGGTCGCTTTCGGCGCCC
>JAJZQZ010000170.1 GCA_021802965.1 Actinomycetes bacterium | reverse complement strand
AGGCGGTGGTCGTGGCTTTCTCCACCGCCCCCCACAGCGTGATGCTCAACATCGTGCGCACCTGCCAGGAGAAGGGCGTCGAGTTAGCGGTCGTGCCGCGCCTCTTCGAGACCATAACCACCTCGGTCGGGTTCGAGCAGATCCGGGGGATACCGGTGATCGGCGTCAGGCGTATCCGCCTCTCTGGGCTTGGCTGGTGGCTCAAGCGCTTGGGCGACGTGCTGATCGGAGGAACGCTTCTGGTGCTCGCGTCGCCGTTGCTCGCGGCCATCGCTCTGGCTGTCAAGCTCGATTCTCCTGGGCCTGTCTTCTACATGCAGGAGCGGGCTGGTCGGGATGGGGTGTCCTACTGGATGTACAAGTTCCGCACGCTCCGGGCCGACGCCGAGACGCACACGGGGGAGATGTGGAGCGACGCCCTCGACTCCGACAAGGGCCAAGACATGGTGACCCGGATGGGGCGCATCCTCCGCGTCACCAGCCTTGACGAGCTTCCCCAGCTGATCAACGTGGTGAAGGGCGAGATGAGCCTGGTCGGCCCTCGCCCCGAACGCCCCCTCTTCGTCAACCAGTTCGTCCACGACATTTACCGGTACGGCGACCGTATGCGGGTCAAGGCGGGCATGACGGGGTGGGCCCAGGTGCACGGCCTCAAGGGCAACAACGGCTCGTTGGCCGAGCGGGTCGAGTATGACAATTACTACATCGAGAATTGGACTCCGTGGCTCGACTCGCGCATCCTGCTCATGACCGCTCAGCAGATATACCGTGACCTACGCGGGGTGTCGCAAGCTTGAGTAGCGCGTCACCCGACCTGTCGGTCGTCATCCTGAGTTGGCAGTCTTCCGGTGATCTGCTGCGCTGTCTTGGCAGTCTCGAACGTTCTCGCACGCGGCTGGCGATGGAGATCGTGGTCGTGGACAACGGCTCCGAGTCGGTGCATGCGGAGAGGCTCGCTCGGGCGTTGCCCGGCCGTGCGCGGTTGGTGGTCAGCGACCGGAACCGGGGTGTGGCCGGCGGGCGCAACCTCGGACTCCAGGCCGCCTCAGGCCGCTATCTGGCCATCCTGGACGACGACTGCATCGTGGAGGCCGATCCCTTCGGAGTCCTGGCCGAGTATCTCGACGGACACCCAGACGTCGGCCTGGTGGGCCCACGAATACTGGGCTTGGGCGGACAACTGCAGCTCAGCTGCCGGCGAATACCGGGCGTTCGCAGCATGCTGTTCAACCGGCCTCCCCTCAGCTGGGTCCGTCCCGAGCACCCTGAGGTCCGCCGGTATCTGATGGCCGACGCCTCGCACGAGTCGGACATGGAGGTCGACTACGTCCTGGGCGCGTGCCAGGTCTTCCGCCGAGAGGTCTGGGAGTCGCTGGGGCCGCTGGACGAAGGCATCTTCTACGGGCCTGAAGACGCCGATTGGTGTCTGAGGATACGCGACGCCGGCTGGCGCGTACACTACGTGCCCGAGGCCACGGTGTGGCACCACTATCGTCGCATCGCCGCGGCCAACCCGTTCAGCCGCCACCAGGTGGCGCAGATCAGGGGCCTGGCCCGCTTCTTCTACCGCAACCGCCACCGCTTGGCGCGCCACGCTCCTGAGCAGAATCCACTAGGCTGGCTGCCGTGGTAGGCGCGGTCTGGGGGCAGGCCGTGGTATGTTCGGTCCGCTCGTGTCGCAAAGTGTGCGCGGGCTCGAACGGAGAAGGGTGGGGACGGTGACTTTCGAGGCCTATCTTCGAGTGCTCCGCCGGCGCTGGCCGGCCATCGTGCTCATCCTGTGCGCAGTCCTTGCCGCCACTGCCGCTGCCATCATGCTGCTACCGCCAGCCTATCGAACGTCCACCTCGGTCTGGGTGGGCCATGACACGGAGGGCCAGAACACGTGGGACGCCCTCCAGACCGACCAGATGCTCGTCCGGACCTATGCCGAGCTCATACGGAGCCCGGAGGTGAGTCAGACTGTGGCTGCGGCGATGGGCGCCGGGTGGACGCGGGGGCGCGTCGAGAGCAACGTGGCCTTCAAGACCATCGAGGGCACTCACCTCATCCAGATCACCGCGACGGGGCTCGATCCTGACTCGGCGAAGAACCTCGCGGACACCTACGCACGGGTGTTCGCCTCGTTGAGCGGCCAGACGGCGGGGCTGCAGCAGGCTCGCGTCGCGGTCAACTATCCAGCCCCCAAGCCGGGCCATCCATTCAAGCCGAAGCCCAAGCTATACGGGGGCATCGGACTGTTCCTGGGTCTGGTGGCGGGCCTGGGCGGTGCGTTGTTGATCGAGCGCCTCGACCATCGCATCGGCACGGAAGAAGAGGCGGTGCGGCTGCTGGGTCTCCCCGTGGTCGGCCGGATCCCCTACACCAAAGACGGCGACGCCGCCAATCCGATACAACGGGAAGCCTTCCGCATGCTCGCTGCGAACCTGCGCTTTCAGTTCGCGGACTCGAGGTCGTGGGCTCTGGGGGTTACGAGCCCGGGGCCGCAGGAGGGCAAGAGCACCGTACTCGGTCGCCTTGCCGGAGCCCTAGCCGACATGGGGACGAACGTGGTGGCCGTCGACGCTGACCTGCGCCGGCCCTCCCTGCACAAGTCGCTCAACGTGAAACGGTCTCCGGGACTCGCTGAATACCTGGCGTTCGACCTCCCGATCAACCAGTTCCTGCAGCCATCCGGGCGCAATGGGCTCGCCGTGGTCGGAGCCGGTCCTTCGCCACCCAATCCGGTCATGTTCCTGGAATCGAAACGCATGACCAGCCTGCTGCAGGACCTGGAGGCGATAGCCAGCTTCGTGCTGGTCGACACCCCGCCCACCTCGGTCGCCGCGGATGCGGCGATCGTCAGTTCCAAGGTAGACAGCATGATCCTGGTGGTCGACCTGGCCAGGACCGACCGCTTGCAGGCGCAGCGGTGCCTGGAGCAACTCAAGCAAGCCGGCGCTCGTATCGCCGGGTTGGTCGTGAACGGCGGGCGGCGAGTGGGGAAGACCACCTATGGGGAGTACTACGGAGAGCCCAAGGAGTCGCGCGTCTGAGCGTGACGGGAGTCTCTAGATGACTGTCCGGATGTCAACCACCCAGCTTCTGCTCGCGGCGGTCGCGGCCGTGTTGGTGGGCGTCATGGGCGTCGTGGTGACCTACGCGTACGGCCCGCTTGCCGTCGTCGGGCTGACTGTGGGCCTCGGCTTCCTCGTGGCGGCCTTGGCGGACTTTCGTCTCGGCCTCGTCGGTCTGCTGCTTTCCACCGTCGTCGGGGAGCCCGAGGGACTCTCGGTGGGGTTCTTCACCCTCTCGCCGCTCAAGCTGGCTCTCGCCCTGGTCCTGGTGGGCGCGGCGGTACGATACTTGATCGCGCACCCGATCCCATGGGAGCGCGTGCGGATGGAGCGCATCTCGTTGCTGGACGTGTCCGTCATCTGCCTCGCCGTCGCCATGGTGCTCGCGATCGCTCCCGCTCGCAGCATGCCCGATGCGGTCAAGGAAGCATCGATCGCCGTGCTGCTCATCGCCCTCTTCCTGGTGGCCCGGCACTCCCTGCGGACCCTGAGCGATGTACGGTTCGTGCTGTGGGGCGTGGCTGTCACGGGAGCCATGATCGGGGCGTACGCCCTCTTCCAGTACGCAAGGCTGGGCAATGCATGGCTGACTCGAGGGTCTTCTGGTTTGCCCGGTGTCAGAGTGGCCGGCACCTTCGGACAGCCCAACCAGCTCGCGGGTCTCCTGTGCATGGTCGTGCCTGTCGCCATCACGCTGGCTTTGTCGTCCCGCGGTTGGCGCCGGCCGGCAGGCGTGGTGTTGGCCGCCGTGCCTCTGGCCGCGCTCTTGCCCACGTATTCTCGCACCGGCTGGATCGCGGTCGCTCTGGGGTTGCTCGTCTTGGTGGTGCTGCTCCCACGGCGGATGGGGGTGGTCGCTGCCCTTCCGGGTGGGGTCGTCGCACTCATGCTCTTGGCCACGGGCGCATATGCCACCTTCTTCGACCGGGTGAAGAGCGTGGGCGACTTGGGCCAAGCCGAGGTAGCCTCGCGATTCGACTACTGGATCGCCGCGGCCCGGATCGGGGCCAAGAGCCCTGTCCTGGGGGCGGGACTTGCCGGATTCCCTCGAGCGTACGAGGATCTGAACATCGTCGGCAAGTGGTTCTTGCCCGGACCGCTTCGCGTGGCCCCGCCGCATGCTCACAACCTGCCCCTGACGTTCTTCGCGGAGGCCGGGCTCGTCGGTCTCGGGGCCGTGGTGTTCGTCGGATGTGCCACTCTGGCCACCATCTGGCGCGCGCTGCGTCCTGGACGAAAGGTCAAGGGCTACCTTGTCACCGTCGGTCTCGTGTCCGGCCTCGTCGCCTTCGGGGTGAGCAACATGACTGACGTCACCTTCTTCGAAAATGTCACCGCCACGACGATGTGGGTCGAGCTCGCGTGTCTGGCCGCGCTCGCCGATCTTCGCTCGGAGTGGGGGAACCGTCCGGAGGCCGGCGAGGCAGACCCGATGTCGACGCCGACGGCCGGCTCATGAACGCCGCGCGGGGATCAGTCACCTCAGCGTTGCCTCTCGTCAGCGTCGTCATCCCGACCTACAACCGTGAGGACCTGGTCGGGCGCGCGCTGAAGAGCGTCCTTCGGCAGACATGTCGCGAGCTCGAGGTGATCGTCGTCGATGACGGTTCCACGGATGCGACGCCTCGGATCATGGCGGGAGTCGCCGACCCTCGCGTCCGTTACGAGGTGCTCGAAGGCAACTACGGGGGGGCACACGCTCGCAATGTCGGGATCGAGCTGGCAAGAGGAGAGTATGTGGCCTTTCTGGACAGCGACGACTACTGGCTCCCCGACAAACTCGACAAGCAGCTGGCGGTGTTCAGGGAAGATGAGGCCGTGGGAGTCGTATGCACCAGCGTCTACTTCGGACTCCCCACGCGCCTCGTCCCCAGCGCGGAACCGGTCTATTCCGGGGAGGTCTTCGGCCGGTTGGTGAGTGGGTGGTGTCCGGCCACCACTTCGTGCGTCGCGGTCCGGCGCGACCTTCTGAGCGAATGCCGGTTCGACGAGACCCTCCCTGGATTCCACGATTATGAGCTCTGGCTCGGTCTGGCGTTGCGGACCCGATTCGGAGCGCTGGCCGAGCCGCTGGTCGTCTTCGAGTGGAACCGCTCGGATCGGATCACCAGCAATGTCGATCGGCGTCTTGCGTCCCTCCTGATGGTGGAGGCCAAATGGCGTTCCGAAGCCGTGAGGCGGGGTTTGGGCGACTCCTTCGACGCTCATTTTGCCCGCTGGCGCAGACTCCTGCTCCAGAAACGGTTGATGGCCGCGCCGCGTCCCCCGGCCTGGCGCGAGCGCGCGGCGGTCTTTGGCGAAGCACGCCGGCTCTCACTTTCCAGGCCGAAGCTCGTGGCGTTGGGAGTGCGTCTGACCGTCGGAGACCGCGCCTATGCCGCCGCGGTCCGTCCCCTTGCCGAGCGCTTCAAGGGGATCCCTCGAGCCCCGCTCGAGGCCCGTATCTTCGCCTGAGGCCGGCCCCTTCGGGACCGGCCGCTGTTCGGGTCGTCAGTCGCCCACGACGGTGGGCGACTTCGCTCGGAGAACCCACATGCCTGCACGCTCGGCAGGCTTGGGAAGGCGGCCGCACACCCGGATCAGCACCTCGGCGCTGCCGGGGTAGCGGAGATTGGCCGGCAGATAGCGGTAGCAGATCAAGGCGGGAACCGAGGCCACCACGCCGTCCGCCACGGAGAGCATGAGATCGGGTAACTCCAAGGGCAGAAGCAACCGGCGCGCGACGAGCGCGATCACAAGGACGATGACTCCCAGCACCAGGCCCGCCAGGTGCGCTTGGCCGAGCCTGCGCCATGAGATCGAGGTGATGGACACAACCAGCTGGGCCATGGCCACGTTCATTCCCAGGATGGCAAGACCGACCCCCCAGGCCACCCCCACGATGCCGTAACGGGAGCCCACCAAGGCTCCCGCGACCACCAGGGCAGCGTAAAGCGCCTCGCGCCGGGCCTCGGCGTACACCCTACCCGTGGCCTGCGCGATCGTCCCCCCCATGTGGTACATCGCCCGCAAGACGCCGAAAACGGCGAGCACGCGTAACACGGGCGCAGTGCCTATCCACCGCTCGCCGTACAGCCCGCTCACGATGTCGGTCGCGTTCACGAGGGTCAGCATCATGGCCGGGAGTGTGACCAAGAACACGACATTCATCGAGATCAGGTACGAGCGAGCCAGAGCGCGCCGGTCTTGCTGCATCCGTGAATAGGCTGGAAACAGCACGTTGCTGAGGATGCGGGCCACGTACCGGAGGGGCAGGGCCATGAGGTAGTAGCCCTTTTGATACAGGCCGAGAGGAGCCGCCCCGAGGGTCCGCCCGACGATGAAGTAGTCCATGTTGAGGGCGAGGAAGTTGAGAAGTCCGCTGATCGTGGCTCCCGTCCCGAAGCCGACGAGCTCGCGCGCCTCCCGCCGCTTGAAGCCTAGGCGCAAAGGATGTCGTACGCGAGCGTATGTGAGGACCGCTGTCAGAAGACCGGAGCTGAGATATCCGGCGACCAGCGCCCACACGTCGAACCCGGCGAACGCGAGGGGCAAGGTCACTGCCACGTACCCGAACAGATAGCTGGCCGTGTCGATCATGAACAGCTGCCGAAAGGCGAGACGACGTCTCAACAGGGCGGACGACACGACGGTCATCCCGGAGAAGAAGAAACCCACGCTCAGCGCTCGAAGGATGGGCCGCGGGCTGGGAGCTCCAGCGATGGACGGAATAAAGCCTGCGATGAGATTGAGGATGAGGGCCAACGCCAGTCCGAGGAAAAGTGAGATCGTCCAGGCTACCCGCACATGGCCGGGAGCAAGGTCCTTGCGTTGCACGACTGACGCGCCCACTCCCAATTCGGTAAAGAGCATGCCGAGCCCCGTGAACACCGTGGCGAAAGCCATGAGGCCGAACTGCGAGGGAGGGATCAGCCGCGCGAGGACTATGGAAACGAAGAACTGCGTGCCGGCTATGGCGATCACCGAGCCGAAGCGCCACGCTACCCCAGAGATGACGGAATCGGTCAGCCTGTCGGGCCGCCCAGGAGCCCCCCGAGGGCGGTCCTGACCGCCCGGCGACAGGGGGTCGCCCGACGAGGCGGAATCGATGTCAGCCGGCAACGCGCCTCATGACCCCTGCACCGGCACGCCAAGCCAGCGACAACGCACGCCAGACGGGCGTGGGCGCGAGCCCAAGAGAACGGTCGATCCACGAGAGTGGCCATGGCGCTTCGCGGTAGCCGGATCGGGCAATGTCGCGCGCGCCTGCGATCGCCCCGGTGGCCAACATGGGGCGAAAGTACCGGCGAGCCCGCCAGCGGCGATACTCACGGTAGCCGGGCCACTGATCGGGCGTCAGTCGCGCAACGATCTCTCGTTCCCAGTCGGTGATCAGCGGGAGGCGAGCGTACGCGCCGCTGCCGCGCGAGAGGGAGGGGCCGACGGCTTCATACACGCATAGGGGTCGCGCTACGAAGCCCCAGGGGGCGACCGTGGCGATGCGGAGCCAATACTCGGTGTCCTGCGCCCGGCGAAGGTCGGGGCGGAACGGCCCGACCAAGTCGACGACGAGGCGGTGAATGACCACGGCGCTCGCGGTCAAGGGATGGTGCCGCGTGTAGGTGTGGAAGAAATCGGAAAGCACAGCGGTGCCCAACTCGCCCGTGCCCGC
>JAJZQZ010000169.1 GCA_021802965.1 Actinomycetes bacterium | reverse complement strand
CTGGGCATAGTCCGGGTCCTTGGCGCACAGGTACAGCCGCGGCTGCATCCCGGCGTCGGGGTTGTAGGCCTTGGCGACGTAGTCGGGCAGCTCGTGGATGGCGAAGTTGCCCCACCAGGCGCCCAAGCGATCGTAGTCGATGTTCTTGACCCGGTGGGCCGCCTTTTCAGTCAGGTACTCCTCGCCCAAGAGTCGCAACATGGTCTGCGGGATACCCAGGTCGCTGACCACCATCTCGGTGGCGCGCAGCTCGGTGCCGTCGGCCAAACGGACCCCCACGGCCGTGTCGTTCTCGACCAGCACCTTGTCGACCTCGTGGTGCACGAAGAACTTCCCGCCCATGGAGCTGAACGCCCGCTGAAGGGCGTGCGAGATGCTGTGGGTCCCTCCCAGGGCGATCGAGGCCGACTCGAAGGACAGCACCAGAGCCAGGGTGTGGATGAAGCCGTACAGGCCGATGACGTCGTGGGCATAGCAGCCCACCGACGTGGAGATGGAGCGCATGAAGAGCGTCCGCAGTTCGTCGCTCTCGAACAGGTCGTAGGCGATCTGCTTGCCGTTCATGAACATGTGCACCGGCTCGACGCCGCTGTCCGGGTCCTCGAGCAGACGTTCGAGCGCGTTCGGCGTGCCCCAAGGCGTGGGCGGACTGTAGCGGTACTCCCTAAAGGCCGGACGCCACTTCTCGACGTACAAGGGAAGCAGGCGCGCGTAGGTGTCGGCGTCGCGCTTGCTGAAGCGGGCGATCTCGTTGTAGGTCTTGTCGAAGGCGGCCTGGTCGAAGACCTCCTTGCCCGAGTCGAAGTCGTATTTCAGGCACGAGTAGCCGATGAAGCAGGTGCCGTCGTCGTACAGCATGGCCTGATTGCCCTCGGGGAAGATGTACTCCAGGCCCATCGAGCGCAGGTCGAAGTCCTTGTACGCCGGGTGGGCCCAGAACCGCGTGAAGTGGGCGCAGGGATTCTGGATGAACCCAGGGGCGGGCAGGTCCTCCCCGCAGGCCCCTCCGCCGATCTCCATCTGCCGCTCGAGGATGGCCGTCTTCAGACCGGCCTTCTGTAGGTAGCACCCGATGATGGTGCCGTGATGGCCCCCGCCTATGACGATCGCGTCGAAGGTCGCGTCAGCCATGAGCTCTTACCCCCCGCCTGGTATCCGTACGGTCGAAGTCACCTTGAAGTGCTGGAACCGCGCCGAGTCTCTAGCCCGCCTTGCGGACGGCGCCCGGCCGGGCGCCCGGCCGTCGCGAGGTCCCGGCCGCGGCCGGCGCCGGTTCCGCGATCACCTCCAACTCGGCTTTCGAGCCGCCCATCCCGAGCGCCATGGCCAGGATGCGGACGATGACCGAGGGCTTCAGCACCATCTTCATGGCCGTGCGGACGTCCTTCGGCTCCATCTTGCAGGTGATGAACCAGTGCACGGGCTGTGTGCTTTCGATCTTCATGGTCATGGTGCCCGACTCGTCACCCGGCGCGAGCTCGGAGATATGCGCCGTCAGCGTGGTCTTGCCTAGGCCGGTGGAATTGACTTTCATGGTGCGTCCTCCTACAGCAGGTCTTTGTCGATAGCGTCCTGCACGTACTGCGGCGGATCCCACCAGGGCTCGATGCCCTGGTCCTCGCAGATGGCCTCGGCGCAGTTGTAGCCGCTGCCGAAGAGCACGAGGCCCCCGGGGAAGACGCTCGCCCCGCCGATGTACAGGTTCTGGATGGGGGTGAGATGGCGCGAGCAGTCCTCGTTGGGACGCAGATAGCCCATCTGCAGCGGGTAGTAGCCGCCCACCTTGATCGAGCCTTCGCGCATGTTGATGAACTTGTTCTCGATGTCCAGGGGAGTCGACACGTAATGCCACAGGATGGTGTCTTCGTTGATGTTCGGCGCGTAACGGCCGAGGGTGGCCATGAGGCGCGCCGCATGCTCCTCGCGCACCTCGTACCAGTGCTCCGCCCCTTCCTTCAGCTGGTAGGGCGCGTGCTGGGAGATGAGCCCTGTGTGGCGACCTTTGGGGGCCTGCGTGGGGTCGAAGACGCTGGGGAAGGCGCAGTTGAAGCCTCCGGCGGAGAGCTCGCCTCGGCGAACCGCTTCCCAGTGCGCGATCATCTGCTCCTCGGTCTCGCAACCGATGACGTTGATGAAGGAGCGGTTGATATCCGGGTTGCCGGCTGCAGCCGCGAAGTCGGGGGCCGCGGTCAGGGCCATGTGCACGCCGAACAGGCTGGTCGATTCCCACTCGAAGTCGTTCGTGCGGCGGACGAAGTCGGGATCGAGGTGCTGCTCGCCCACGTAGTCGAGGAACGTCTGGTAGGGGTCGATGGTGCTTGCCACCCAGTCGGCGTGGATGACCGTGCCGTTGGTGATCTCCACCCCTTTGGCGACGCCATCCTCGACGATGATCCGCTGGATCAGGGCGCTCCCCCAGACCATGCCGCCGTTGTCGTAGATGAACTTGCTGATCACGTGCGACAGGCGATGGGAGCCGCCGACACAGACCGCGTAGTGGGCGGCCCGGTCCATGTAGAGCGGCACCAGGAAGCCGAGCCCCTCCAGGTCGTAGTCGAGCCCCCATTTGCAGGCCGCGTAGAGCATGAGCCCGCGGACGTGCTCGTTCTCGAAGATCTCGTCGACGATCTGCCGGGCCGATTTCTCCTGGTAGGTCAGGAGCTCGCGGGTCAGGTCGTACTGCGACATCTTGACCACGCCCTCGAGGGCCGGATGGGCGCGGACGTAGGTAGCGGGCGCAAGAAACTCGTCCATGAACTTGCGGAAGAGATGGTATGTCTCGCGGTAGGCTTCGGCGTCCTTGCGCGAGAACTTGGCGAACGACTCGGCCGTCTTTTCCGGGTCGCTGTAGATGCTCAGGCTGCGCCCGTCTGCCAGGGGCATGGACATGACCACGTCGGGCCGGATGAAGCGAAGCCCGTAGTCCTCGTGCAGTCGCAGGTCCTGGAAGATGGGCGCGTAGTCGGTCATGGCGTGGTAGACCGCGTGGGTGTTGTGCAGGAACCCGGGGATCGTCACCTGCTCGGTCGCCAGGCCCCCGCCGATCTCCATGCGCCGCTCGAGCACGAGGACCTTCTGCCCCGCCTTGGCCATGTAAGCCGCCGCGCAGAGTCCATTCGGCCCCCCGCCAATGATGATGCCGTCGTACCTGCTCTCCATCGGATCTCGGCCCCCCAGAACGTCTTTCGACCGACGCTGTCATCTTCGCCCCTGGCAACGAGAAGCACAATGTACTTGTCCTATGGCACAGTTAATGCGAGATTAACTGTGATCGAGGTGTCCGACCGGAGGGCGGGGCATCCAGCAAACCGTGGGCGGCGACGAGGCCGTCCCCTCGATCGGCGATCGGGGGGACGCCAATGCTGCTCAACCTCAACCAGCTCCGCATCTTCTACCTGGCCGCGAGAGAGGGCAGCTTCGCCCGCGCCGCCGAGTTGCTCTTCATCACCCCGCCCGCCGTCACCCGAGCCATCAAGACTCTGGAGTCTTACTACGGCGTCAGCCTGTTCCGGAAGGCGGGCCGCGGGGTCGCCTTGACTGCGGAGGGCGAGGTGCTCTACCAGCATGCCCGCCCCATCTTCGTCGCCGCGGACAATTTCGAGCAGGTGCTGCGCGACCTGGTCAAAGTCGGCCCCTACGAGCTGCGCGTGGGCGCGAGCAAGATGTTCGCCCGCTACCTGATGTCGACCATCACTTCCTTCGGGGAGCGCTACCCCAACGTCACCGTCATGCTGCGCGACACGACCTCGGAGGAAGCGGTCCACGGCGTCGAGACACTGGCCAACCACCTGGCCGTGGTCGGGCGGCTGGACTACCCCGCCCACCTACGGAGCAAGCACCTGCGGCGGGCCGATTTCGCCATGGCCGCGGGGCCCAGCAACCCCCTGTCGGGGCGCGAGGACGTCAGCTGGCTGGACCTCGAGGGTCAGCCGGTCATCTTCAGGGAACCCGGGTCCAGCGCCGGCCGGGCGATGAAGAAGCGCTTCGCCGAGTTCGGGGTCAGCCCCGTGGTCGCGGTCGAGACCGGCTCGATGGAGTTCATGAAACAGTATTCCGCCGAGCGAGGGGCGCTCGCCTTCTTCTTCCCCGCCGACATCCAGGCCGATCTTGCCTCCGGCCGTCTCATCGAGATCCCCTTGCGGGAAGGCCCGTTGAGCCTCGACATCGACATCGTGTTCCAGCCCGAGACCTACCGGTCGCCGGCGGTGCAGGCCTTCATAGACATGCTCGAACCCGCTACGACCGCTTGGGACGCGATGCCGGCGGAGGGCGCGGCTGGGTAGAGCGATGCGTGCGACTGGACTCCCGTCGACCTCGAGCCGTTCAGAAGAAGGCCCGGCAGTCGACCCCCATCGCCTCGGCGGCCTGCGCCATCACGCGATCGGCGGTGGCAAGCATCTCCACTCCGCCGGAACGCACGACACCCAAGTGAAGAGCGTCCAGGGTTCTGAGCGCGATCTCCGGGTAAGCCCCGAGCAACGATTCAGCCGTGAGGAACGACTCCACGGTCTGGGGAAGCAGCACCAAGTGGCCGAGCGCGATATCGCCCTCGAATGTCGCGAGAACCCTGCCCTGGGTCTGGGCATCCAGGTGGCCCTCCCGTCTGCGCCCGGCCATCAACGATCTCATCTCCACCTTGGTGAGCGAACTGATGCAGACCGGGCAGGCCTGCCGCAAGAAGTCCTCGACCTCTTCTGACCTGGCTTCGTTCAGATACCATTTCGCGAGCGCGCTCGTGTCGACGTAGACGCTCGCCACCCCTACCCCCGTTCTCGATCCGACCTGATGAGATCCTCGCTGGCCTGCACCATCACCGGCATCGAGGCGCGCAGGTCGGCGTGACTGGGGACGGAACATCGCCGCTCGAGGGGCACCACCTTGGCCACAGGCCGCCCGTTCCGGGTCACGACGATGTCACCGTCTCGCTCGACGATCTCCGCGATGGAGGCAAGCGACCCTCGCAGTTCCCTGATGGACATGGTGCGCATGTGCCCTCTCCCCTCACCGCCTTGCCTGGTGCCAGTGTGACACAATCACGAATATTGTGACACGCCCACGGCGGTATGCCGAGATCGAGAGAAGACCCTGTCGTCCGCCGGTTCTTCTTCGCGGACCGGCCCACCCCCTCCGACCTTTCAAGGAAACTCGTCCCAGACTAGCGAGCGAGGCTCTGGGAAGAAATAGGCTCCACGTATCCGGGACTCACGGAAGTAGGAGACGGGCCGCGTCTATGAACTCTGCCGCGTTGCGCAGCTGTTCGTCTGCTTCCTCGAAAGAGAGACTCGATCCTGGGATGTAGTCGGCGGCATTTCTCGTCTCGAATCCTTTGACCAGGTACTTGTGAAGTCTGGGGTCCAACCTACCGGTGCGAGCGAATCGCTCACCCACGGCTGCGATCACGGCGGAGTGCCTCGAAAATGCCAATCCGTCGCGGCTCAGAAGCGCCTGGGCGGCGTAGAACATGGCATAGTAAGCTCGAGAGGCCGCATAGTCCTCGAACCCCTCGTTCAGGAGGACTCGAGCCGCTTTGAGGCTGGCATCGGCCTCCGCTAGGATTTCGGCTTCCTCAGATGTCAAACGAGCAGGCCTTCGCGACGGACGTTGGCTAGGAAGGATGCTCCGTATCGCTCATAACGGTCGAGCGAGACAAAGGTGCAGCTGAGGACGACGCTGTACTCGAGAGAAAGCTCGGCGACATCGTCTATCGTACGAGAGATCTCCTCCCCTGGGCGCACTTCTCCCCGGAGCACCACAAGCAAGTCGACGTCCGATCCTTCGTCGGCGTCGCCTCTGGCCTGTGAGCCGAATAGCACCAGGTAGGCCAGCTGGTCGCCGTACAGCACCTCCAAGCGCTGCTTGAGCTCCGCGATCGCCGCGCTGATCCGCTCCTCCACCGACAAGCCTCCGGTGCTGTGAGATGGTCCCTTGCCACATTCTACACTCGCGGCCGGGGGCTATGGCGCTAGGCACCGCGTGGTGGGCCGAAGAGACCGCCGAACTCCAACACACGGTCGTCGTTCGGGCGGAAGAAGGTCACACTACGCCGGCCGACCAGGATAGGGCGCCATGGGTCCTCCGCCAGTTACCTAGACCATCGGCGACTTGGACGGCGGCCTCGTCCTCTCCCCCGGATGCGATCGCGTCTGGTTGGACCGAGGGAACACACTTTCGCGCACCTAGCGCTTGACCTCCACGCCCGCTTTCTCGCGGTCCCAGGTCTGCGGCGTGACCCCGGCCTCCTTCAAGAGGAACTTCTGCACCCGCTCGGTGGGCGTCTTGGGCAGGGAGTCCATGAACTCGACGAACCGGGGCACCGCGAAGTAGGGCATGCGCTCGTCGGCGTAGCGCATCAGTTCCTCGGGGGCCAGGGTGGCGCCGGGCTTGAGGACCACGCAGATCTTGACCTCGTCCTCGGCCAGCTCCGACTTGACCGCCACCGCGGCCGACTCCAGCACCGCCGGATGGGTGTTGATGGCCCGCTCGACCTCGAAGGAGGAGATGTTCTCGCCCCGGCGCCGCAGGGCGTCCTTCTTGCGGTCGACGAAGTAGTAGTAGCCGTCCTCGTCCTGCCGCCCGAGGTCGCCAGAGTGGAACCACAGGTTTCGGTATGCCTCCAGCGTCTTGTCGGCCATGTTGTAGTAGCCGCTCATCATGGTGAAGGGCTCGCGGGGGCGGAAGACGATCTCCCCGGGCTCGCCCACGGGCACCTCCTCGTCCTGGTCGTCGACCAGACGGATCTCGTAGATGTCCAGGGGCTTGCCGCACGAGCCGGGCCGCCGGTCGTCGAGGCGCACGTGGATGGGGATGCCGATCTCGGTCATCCCGAAACCCTCCATGCACGTGATGCCGAAGCGGCGTTCGACCTCCTCCATGACCCCCGGCGGGCAGCCTGCCCCGAGTGCGATGCGGGCGGGGTTGTCGAGGTCGTCGGGGCGCTCCGGCTGCTTGGCGAGGATGGGCATGACCGCGCCCAGGTAGTTGAACTGGGTGGCTCCGTAGCGGCGGATGTCGTCCCAGAAGCCGGAGGCGCTGAACTTGTCGGAGAGGACCATCTGGGCTCCGGCGACCACCGTCGTGAGGACGGTCAAAACCTGAGCGTTGAAGTGGTAGAGAGGCATGAAGGTGTAGAAGACGTCGTCGGCAGTCCCTTGGCGGATCTCCAGTAGCCGCTCCGCGACGACGATCCAGAACATATGCGGGCCGATCGCGCCCTTGGAGAGGCCGGTGGTGCCCGAGGTGTAGATGATGCTCTGGTCATCGGAGGGAAGGATCTCGACGTCGAGAGCCGCCTCGGGCGCGGCCAGGAACTCCGCGAAGGAGACGGCCGGGATGCGCAGCGCGCCCAACGTCTCTTTTGGGCACTCCCCCACGACGACCACCTTCTCGAGCACCCGCAGGTCGTCCTGGATGAGGAGCAACCGCTCGAGATACTGGCCGTCGACCACCAGAACGCGCGAGTCGGATTGATCGACTATGTGGCGTAGGAACTCGCCCTTGTAAGAGGTGTTGATGGGCACCTCGACCGCCCCGATCTTGGCCGCTCCGAACCAGAGGTGGATGAAGTCCGGACAATTGGGCAGCATGAGGCTGATCTTGTCGCCTTTGCCCACACCGAGGTGGACGAAGCCGCAGGCACAGCGGTCGGAAAGCCGGTCGGTCTCGGCGTAGGTGAAGGCCTGATCCCGGAAGCGCAACAAGACCTTGTCGCCGTGCGTGCGGGCCCGGTCGCGGACGAGATCGCCTATGACGAGGGGGGTGTCGGTCATGAGATCGTGCCTTTCTGGATGATGGTCGTGG
>JAJZQZ010000168.1 GCA_021802965.1 Actinomycetes bacterium | reverse complement strand
TGTACTTGCTGTAGCGGATCCAGGCCGTCGCTCCGTGGACGGCGGTGCCGCCGGTCTTGGACGGGTGCAGGCCGGCGATCTCGGCATAGGTGAACGCTTGGATGAAACCAACGAGGACGGAGACGATCCAGATGAGCCACGCCGGATTCCCTACCGTGGCTGAGATCCCCCCCATCGAGAACAGAACCAGGGCCGGTACGCCGGCCGCGACGAAGAACGCTCCCTTCCAGTCGATGTCCCGCCGCATCACTCCGGTTTCGTCGACGATCCCGTGCCCGGCCGTCGGACTTTCAAATGCCATCTGCTGCTCCCCCCTGCATGTGTCGTTGCGTTACACAACCGCAAGAAGGGCCGACCGACCCGATCGGACCGGCCGCCCCTGGGCCCCCTAGGATTTGACGACCACCACGGGGCAGTGGGCCTCGTGCAGCACCTGTTGGCTCACGGAGCCGAGCATCATGCTCGCGAACCCGCCGTGCCCACGATTGCCCATCACGATCAGACTGCAGCCGCCCTCCCCATGAGCGGCTTCGACGATGCCTTCGGCCGGACGTCGAGTCTCGACCAAAAGCGGCTTCACGTGCACAGTCCCCGCGCTGTTGACCAGGCCGCTCACTCGTTCAGCCGCCTGGTTGACGGTCGCCACCGCGTCGTCGAACTCCTCGTCCGACAAGGGCCAAAGGGCGAAAGCCCCGCGCTCAGCGGGAGCGTCCCGCGGGCGCACCACCATGCAGACCACCAGCTCCATCTCCCCCCCGGTGGCCGTCATGAGGCTGGCCATATCGGCCGCGAACGCTTCCGCGGCGAGGGACGGTTCCGAGCCGTCGCTCGCCACCACGATCCTCCTTGGCACCATCTGCTCCCCCTTTTTCGTCGTGTCTACTCGCATCATCCCCCTCCCGTTCGGCGGTGTTCACTGTACCGGCCTGGCATTTAGCGCCCAAGAAGTCGGCTGCCAACGGCTAGCCTGCGGGCGTTTGCGGTACGCTAGACCGGTTGAACGGTACACGCTGCGAGCCGGTCCGACGCCTAATCCGAAACCGCTCGGGCATATTCGTTACACGAACGGTCAAAATTGTGCGGTTGGCTAGCCGTTTCTGAGCTGCTACATTCGTCTGGGTTGCAGATAGGAGAATGTCTGACTTGGGCCGCGACGAATCACAACCGAGCTATCCGCAGGACCTGGACCCGCTGGACCGGCAGATCCTGCGCCTTCTGCGCGACGACGGTCGCCGGCCTAACACCGAGATCGCGCGCGCACTCGGCGTGTCCGTGCCGACGGTCCGAAAGCGTCTCGACCGTCTCTGCGAACATGGAGTGCTGCGTATCATCGGGGTGCTCGACCCGCCGTCGACCGGCTTCCCGGTGTACGCGATGATCGGCATCCGGGTGTTGCCCGGGGTGGCCCGTCAGATCGGTCGCACTCTGGCCAGCATGGACTGCGTGGCCAACGTGACCTACATCACCGGCCGATGGGATATCTGGATCGAAGTCATGCTCGAGAGCAACCGGCGTCTCTATGACTTCCTCGGAGCCGACCTCGCTGACATCGAAGGCATCCTGACCACCGAGACGTTCCTCGTACTCGCGATCGAGAAGTTCAACTACACCTGGGACCTACCCGAACCGGGCGACGTATCGCACGAAGCCCCATGCTCAGAGCCGGACCCTGACCACGCCCCTCCCCGTGCCGGTGACGGCGCCGTCGCAGCCGCCAACGGGGTGCCCGAGCAGGGACGGGAGATGGACGAGCTCGATCGGCAGATACTGCGCCTGCTCCAGGACGACGGGCGCAGGCCGAACGCGGAGATCGCCCGGGCGCTCAGCGTGTCGGAGCCGACCGTGCGGAAGCGACTCGACCGGCTCCGCGACAGCGGAGTCCTTCGCATCATCGGCCTGCTCAACCCGGCCGCGACGGGTTTCCTTGTCGATGTGTTCGTCGGCGTACGAGTGCGACACGGCCTGGTCCGCCGCGTGGCCAAGCGGATCGCCGCGATGGGCTGCGTCACATTCGTAGGCTACACGACAGGACCGTACGACCTGCTGGTCGAAGCCGTCTTCCCCGACAACGCCGCCCTGTTGACCTTCCTCTCCGAATCCATCGGGGGAACGGATGGGGTCATCTCGACAGAGACCCTGCACATCCTCGCGGTCGACAAGTTCAAGTACATGTGGGACCTGCCCGAAAGCGCCGTTACTCGGTGAGTTCGGTGGGGGCGGACCGAGGTCCGCCCCCACGCACGATCGGCAGAAACGATCACCAGTACTTGTAGCTGACCCCCAGCTCCCGCATGACCTTCACGGCCTCGTCGTACACCTCGAGATACTCGTCCGTCGGCACGACGCGCACGGTGTCGTAGCACTCCTCGAAGCTCTTGCCTTCGGGGAATGTCTTGTAGCTCTTCTCGTATTTGGCCACCAGGCTGTCGAGGATCTCGTTGACCTTGTCCAACGGCATGCCGGCGGCCGCGTGGGCGACCTCGCCCATGAAGCGTGCCTCGAGGCCGGTGGTCTTGTTGGTGGCGACACCCTTCGCGGCAGCGACGCCGGACAGCACCTCACGGCCGCTGGCCGTGTCGGTGATGGCCTGGGCGGCCGTCTCGAGCAGGCACATGAGCGTGCACGGGCCCGCGATGGTGTAGTACTGGTTGCCCAGCATCAGGTGGGGAGCGTTGGCCTCGATGGCTCGAGCGCAGTGGCCGGCGACCGCCAAGGGCTCCCTCGCCGTGGTGATGCCCCAGCGGACATGGATGGGTCCGTCGAGGTGCCAGGTGGCCTGGGCCATGACGAAGGCGTTCAGATGGGTGGCCACGTCGACGATGGTGGTCTCCTCGAGACCGCCCGCGTAGCCCCCGTAGATGGGCATCTGCTCGCACATGATGATGTCGCCAGCCAGCACGTAATGGGCGGTGAAGGTCAACGCACCTACGTCGATCTTCAGCTCATTGAGCTGGGACACCTCGTGGCTGTCAGAGGCCCGCATCCCACCGGCGAAGTCTGCGGCGATCACGCCGCCGGGGGACAGAGAAGTCTCGTTGCCCTATAACCCCATCCCGGTACGCCCGGCACGAGCCTGAGCCAGGCGGACCTGGTAGGCTTCCTGCTTCACCGCGGCGATCTCCCAGGGGCTGTTGGGCGTGGGGTCGTAGCCGTTGATCGTCTGCATGACCCCGTCGACGATGGTGTCGACGATGGCTTCCTTGGCGTACGACTCGTGGATGGGTAGGAACATCGCCTCCGAGCACGGCGCCCCGGTGGGCCCGCCCTGGATCAGCGGCGGCCTGCCATCCTGGTAGCTACGTGCCGTCAAGAGGCGGGCTTCGCGCCCTTCACCGATCACGCACGAACGCGGAGCGGCAGCGACACTCGCCCAGACTTCCTCTTCTGAATACTTGATGACCCGGCCGGTGTCCATGCAATACACGCCGCACTCCACCAGCATCTCCATCCCGGCTTTGAACAGGTTGGAGACGAGGACCGGGTCGGTCGGGATCATCACCTTCTTGTCCATCTTGATCCCGTACTTCTCCTTCAACCGTGACGCCGTCTTTGGGATGATCTCGTTATCCCAGGTGTCCTCGGCCACTTTGGGGCCGCTCTTCGCACGGTTGAAGGCCTCGAAGACTGTGACCTTCTGTGCTAACGCCAAATCTCGCTCACCCCTTTCCTCTCACTCGATGGTCTCGTCCACTCACGCGCGGACGTGCCTCGGCAGGCCCGCGCAGCCCCCGGCCCGTTATCGGGCCGAAACGAGCTCGATGGCTACCTTCACGGCATCCGCGGCGTTGTCCGCGTAGCCGTCCGCCCCGATCTTGTCCACCCACGCCTGAGACACCGGGGCTCCGCCGAACATGCACTTGACCTTGTCGCGGATGCCCTCCTCGATCAAGCCGTTCACGATGTCCCGTTGGGAGGGCATCGTCGTGGTCATGAGAGCCGAACCCGTGACCAGGTCGACGTTCTCTTCTTTGGCCTTCAGGACCACGTCGTCGACAGGGACATCGCGGCCCATGTCGATGACCTCGAAGCCCGAAGCTCGGAACATCGTCTTCACGATGTTCTTGCCCACGTCGTGGATGTCGCCCTGGACCGTGTGACAGATGACCTTGCCTCGGCTCATCGCCTGCTGCTCGTCGCGGGAGAGCCCCGCCGTGAGCACTTCGACCGCCGACTGAAAGGCCTCGGCGGCGATCAGGATCTGCGGAACGAACATCTCGCCCTCGTCGAACAGCTCGCTCACCACGTCCATGCCTTTTGACAGGCCCTGCTGGATCGCCTCAGTCGGGCTTATCCCCGCGGCCAGGGCCTCGTGGGCCGCCTCGACAGCGATCTCCGGCTCCATCTCGGACACCGCGTCGGCCAGCTTGGAGAGGATCTCCTCTCGACTCATGCGCTCACCTCCTTGTCGTCGTACGCTCATGACGGGAGCGGGCATGTGGGGAGTAGAGGCCGAAAAAGCCGTTCGCGCCGGCCGACTGCGGCGCCGACGGCTGGAAGACTCACCCCCCGGTGAAGATATGCGCGCTCCCCCTGAGTGCGCCTCCCCCCCCTGCGGCCGGAACACGGCCCGGTGAAACGTCGGGATAGGCGTACGTCCCGCACTGTAGTCGCTGCCGCCTCGGCCGTCAATCCCAACCCCGGCCTCCGACTCTGCCCGGAGGGCCCGTGAGTTGCCGCTCAGCGAGCAGGCTCAAGATGGCGGACTCGAGCACCATGATCTCCCGCACCAGACCCTCCCCGCCGCGGAGAGCACACGCTCCACTTCCCCGAAGCCCGCAGCCTCGACTATAATCGAGACCGGGCCCGCGGCGGCCCTTAGGGCCGAAGTGGCGGAACTGGCAGACGCGCTGGACTCAAACTCCAGTGGGGCTCACACCTCGTGCGGGTTCGACCCCCGCCTTCGGCACCTTGATCCTCCCGAGGCGTTCGCGAGCGATCGACCGAACCGAGAGGTTGGTGCCGGATGACCGCAGACTCCCCGAGCGAGCAGACCTTCGACGTGATCCGGGTCACACGCCTGGCGGCCGTGGTCGGCCTCGGGCTGCTGCCGGCGGTGCTCGGGATCCTGCACGGCGGATACTTCCCCGTCGTGTGGATGGGTATGGCCCTCATCGTCGGGGCCGTGGTCTTGATGATCCGTCTCGGCGGGGGGCCCGACTTTCCCGCGTTCCGCGGGCGCCTGCCCTGGCGCGTCGCCGTGCCGGCGCTCCTCCTTCTCGCGCTCGCCGTGTGGACGCTGCTGTCGGCGATCTGGGCCGCGGACCACGCGGCCGCGCTACAGGAAGGCACGCGGACCCTCACCTACGTCCTGCTCTTCGCGGCAGCCCTCGGCTTCATCGGAACATCCTCCGACGCGCGGCTGCTCTCCGCCGCTTTCGTCCTCTCGACTGCGGTGTGCGCGGTCGTCGTCATCACACTCGTCGCCCTGAGCGACGATCCGGCATCGTTCTTTCGCGCCTACAAGCTCAACGAGCCCGTAGGCTACTACAACGCGAATGGGACGTTCTTCGCGATGGCCGCTGTGCTCGGTATCCACCTGGCGTCTCGCCTGAGCACGAACCCGTACTTGCGATGTGTCTGCTTCGCGGCCGGCGTCGTCCTTCTCCAGGCCGTCGTCATGACGCAGAGCCGGGGAGCGTTTTGGGCACTCATCGCCGGAGTCCTCGTATACCTCCTCGTCACGCCCGGCCGGCCACGCAGCGTGCTGTGGTGGGGCGTCGCCCTCATCCTTCTGGCCCTGACGTTCCCGCGTCTCAACGCGATGTACGGAGACCTCCGTCACAAGGACCTCGAGCTGCTCGCCATCCACGCCCGCGGGGCGGCTGGTGGGATGGCCCTCACCATCCTCGCGAGCCTGGCGTTCGCCGGCGCTCTTGCCTTCACCGAGCGGCGGGTCCACCTGCGTCGCATCGGCGTCCTGGTCACCCGAGTGCTCGCCGCCATCGTGGTCGTCGCGCTGGCGGGACTGATCGTAGTCCGTTTCCCGGCGCTGCGCGACCCGCCCCGGGCCGTGCAGGACGCCTGGACGCAGTTCAAAGGCTCCGATACCCACAAGAGCAAGACAGACTTCCGCATACTCGATCTGGGCGGCAGCAATCGCTACGAGCTGTGGCAGGTCGCCTGGCGCTCGTTCGAGGCTCATCCTGTCCTCGGAGTGGGCGCCGACAACTACGTCATAGAGTGGCTTCGCGACCGGCCCATCCCGGAATACGTGCTGCAACCTCACAACCTCTACCTGCGGTTCTTGAGCGAGACCGGCATCCCAAGCCTGATCCTTTTCATGGGAGCGGTGCTCTGGATAGGGTCAGGCGCCCTCGTCAGCGCCTTCCGCAGCCATCGGCACTCGCGGCCCCTGATAGGCGGCCTCATCGCCACCTGCTCGGTGTTCCTGGTGCACGCGGCGGGTGAGTGGGTGTGGCATGTCCCCGCGGTCGGCTCCGCCTTCTTCATCCTGCTGGGGACTGTCGCCGCCCTCTATGCCCGCGGCCTGGAACCCGAAGCCGGCTACGGGCGACCGGCCGGCCCTCTTCAGGCGGCGGCGATGGAGGAGAGGCCCTGGTACGCCAAGACCGAAGACGATGCCGAAAGCGGCCTCCTGCGCCAACCACGTCCGCTCACGCTCGTCGCCGTGATCGCCGGGGTCACCATCTTGCTTGCGCTCCCCCAGACCGTCTCGATCCGCTTCTCCGACACCGCGGCCAACATGATCGAGAGCGAGACGCAAGGGGAGCTCAGGACGATACGCGTGGCGCAGCTCGCCAATCCGCTGAGCGCGCGGCCCTACGTCCTCGAAGCCCGCGCTCTCGCCAAGAAGAGCGACATAGCAGGTACAGACCGAGCCTTCCGCGCCGCGATAGACCGAAACCCCGCCTCCTGGGAGACCTACATGCGCTGGGGCGACTGGCTCAAGAGCATCGGCAAGGACCCGCGGCATGCGTACCAGAAGGCACTGGCGCTCGACCCCTTGTCCCCGGAATTGAAGGACCGGGCCAACACGCCATAGCGTCGGCCACACAACAAGAGAGGCCTCTGGGAAACAGAGGCCTCACCGACTGCACTGCGAGGACGGTGCAGGAATCACGTGTGACGCCAGGTTCAGGCGTGTCGCTTGCCCTTCCTGAGAGCCACGCCGAAGCCCGTGAGGACGACGCCGCCGCCCAAGATCAGCAGCATCTCGGCTCCGGTGAAGGGGAACGCCGAGCGAGATTCGCCGCCCCGGATCAGCTGCTTTAGCTCCTCCAGCACTGCCGGGTTGGCGTACTGGGCGAGGACTGGGTCTGTCAGTACCGCGTTCAGCTCTTCCTGCGTGTACGACCCGTCCAAGTCTCCGTCAGCGGCGAAATCGTTGTAGATGTCTTGCGGAGTGGCGGCCCAGGCGGTCCCGGCCATCAGCCCGGCCAGCAGGACCGCCATGAGAGCGACTGCGATGAACAGCCTCCTGCGCGACTCACCGAAACCTTCCATCACACACACTCCTCGACATGCTCTAGGTTCGATCGCTTGCACTCGATTGCTCGACGGTCCCATATCGTGCCTTCACCGAGCATATTGGGCTACATACCCCACAGTATGCGATATCAATCCAGAACGCAAATCACATCTTCGGATGGCTAGAGACCGTCACTGCGCCTCCAGCGCGCACCTGGCGCTTCCGGATGCGAAACGGGTCGCCGGCACGCCGGCGACCCGTTCGGGGAGACCATGGACTGTAAGGGTGGTCAGTCCGGGTAGAGCACTCCGGTGGAGAACGCATTGCTGGTCCCACCCGCAAAGATGTAAGTGGCGCCGGCTATAGCTGTCTGTCCTCCGCTTACGGTGCTGGTCACCTTCTTCACGGTCCTCGCCGCTCCGGCCACGTTGCCTACCTGATCATATGCGGTCGCCATCAGCGCGTGATCGCCCTGGGCTACCTTCGTGGCGTTCCAGGAGAAGCGGTACGGAGCGCTGCGGTCGGAGCCAACCAAGGCCCCGTCGACGCTGAA
>JAJZQZ010000005.1 GCA_021802965.1 Actinomycetes bacterium | reverse complement strand
CGCAGTTCCCGGGCCTCGGTCTCGGTCAAATGGATCTGGTACTTGCTGGCCATCGCCGGAAAGGTTCATCATGGACGGCACAATTCCTTCACACAACCCGGAAAGTATTTGCGGGGGCGACCACTAGCCACTGCTTGCGCCGGCGCTCCGCTGCCGACCCATCCTGCCTCTTTTGCTCGGCGATCACGGGTAGATGGCTGATGAAGGCGCCCAAGCAATCCTCCACCCGTTGCCTCTTGCCGTCATTCCAACTCCTTCTCAGACCTGACGGTGCGTTCCTCACGAACAGGGACTGTCCGAACCCCGAAAGCGCGTCGAACAACATCACACGCGTGGCAACTCGCGACCGAAAGACAGCAAGCAGAAGGACGACGAGCCACAGCCGGAACCCGAGCCACTGCCCGCTCTTTCTCCGCACAGTTCGGCGTATTCACGCGACTCTGAGAAAGGCGCTCGGGGATGCCGTGCGCTGGAACCGCATTCCCCGCAATCCAGCACTGTCAGCCGACCCGCCGCAGAACAAGACCGGTGCAGTCAAGGAGATGAAGACCTGGACACCATCCGAGCTGCGGAACTTCCTCAAGAGCGTGCGGGAGAGCCGCCTCTATCCCCTCTGGGTGCTACTTGCTACCACCGGGATGAGACGAGGCGAGGCCCTCGGGCTCAGGTGGGAGGATCTGGATCTCAAGGGTTCGCGTCTGTCGGTCCGCCAGAACATGGTCGCGATCGGCTATGAGGTCGTGATCGGCAAACCCAAGACGGGACGCGGTCGCAGTGTCTCCTTGGATCCTGGCACCGTCGCAGTGCTGAACGCTTGGAAAACCCAGCACACCGCGGAGGCCCGCTGGTGGCCGGGGTATGCGAACACCGGCCTAGTCTTCGTCCAGGAGAACGGCGAGCCGTACCACCCGAATAGGATCTCCAAGATGTTCGAGGAAGCCGTGAAGGCATCGGGGCAACCGCGCATCCGACTTCACGACTTGAGACACACGTATGGCGACAATCGCGCTAGGTGCCGACGTTCACGTGAAGGTCGTGTCCGAACGGCTCGGACATGCGTCGATTCTGATCACGCTCGACACCTACTCTCACGCGATTCCTGCGCTTCAAGAGGAAGCCGCGGCCAAAGTCGCCGCGCTCTTCATGCCCGTTTAGTCCGATGTGTGCTGGCCGGCTGCAAACAGTCCGTTTGCATTTCGTTTGCAGATGGCCGGTTGATGGGGTGGAACGGCCTATCTAGGCCAAAGAACAACCCCGCTATTGCGGGGCTTTCTTAATGAGCCGTGATGGACTCGAACCATCGACCATCGGATTAAAAGTCCGGTGCTCTACCAACTGAGCTAACGGCCCGTGGGGGTAGGATTGTAGACCGCGGGGCGGGGGGTGTCAACGCGCCCCCGGTTTCTCCCCCGCCCGAAAGCTGGTAGATTCGGGGAATGAAGGAGAGCCATGCTCCCACGCGTCATCACTCCGACTGACCCCTGCGGCTGCGGCCTGCGTTGAACTTCTTCTGGCGTCAGACGATAGTCGGGCTCCTGCGCTACGCCGAGGAACGCGTGCCCGTGCTCGCGCCGCGTTGCGCGCGGGCCTCCTTCGAGCTCGACCGCACCCTTACGTCGCCCTGGCTCGCGGAGGCCTTCGCCCTGTTCCAGGACGCAGCACTTGACTCACACGACCCCGTGTTCGTCACCGGCGCGTACTACGCGCTGCGCGCCCTCGACGAGGTGGGTCGATGGGAGCAGCAGGCGGGGGGTCCGATACAGGCCGACGACACTCTGGCGACATGCGCGAGCGTGCATCCTTCCGAGATCCAGCAGAGCAACGCCGTCACCGACGAGGTCGACCGAGGTATCGTCGAGCTCTTCGACCGCATGAGGAACGGCGCGACCCTGGACGAGGCCCTCGCCCTCTTCCCACAATTGGGCGACGAAGAGAGCCCCGAGTGAACCCTGACAGCAAGGACGGACGATGACCCACGAGCACGAGCATTCCCACGGCCACGACCACTCCCATAGCCACGAGCACTCGCATGAGCAAGGCCCCGAGCATGCGCACGAGCATGAAAGGTCTTCAACCCCGGCCGGCGACGCGCTGATGGACTGCGGGCTCAGCGCCGTGCTGGTGAACAACTGGATCGATCACAACGACGGGCATCGACGCACGTACCTGGAATGGCGGGACAAGCTTGCCGCGGCAGGCCTCCCCGTGACCGTGTCGGCCCTCGAGAAGGTGGCCGAGCTCACCGACCGGATGACCGCCGAGCTGCGCGCGGCGGCCGCGGAGCTCGGGGAGCGCCTCCCCTAAGGGATCGCGCGGCGCACGGCCGCGGCGACAGCGAGGACATCATCACGGTCGGCATCGGCGCCCCACACGAGGATCTCCACTCCCCCGGGGTTCGGCACCTTGACGGTGGTCGCGCCGGCGGCCGAGGTGGTCGCCAGCGGCCCGTAGACCCCCGGCATCCCGGCCTCCTCCCAGCGGACGTCGCCCAGGTCGGCGGCGGCGTTGACGTCCAGGCGCACGAGGTACTCGCCGTCAGTGAAGGCGGCCGAGTATCCGGCGGCCCGGGGGCCGGGCCGCGGACCGGACATGGGCCAGCGTCGAGGGTTGCCGCCCTCGGCCCCCGGAGCCGCGGGGGCGGCCCAGATCGCGAAACCTGGCGGCAGCCGATCGGGGAGAAAGACAGGCACTCCGTCCTCCGCGACCAGCGCCGCCACGCGGGCCACGAGTGCGTCGAGGCCATTCTCGGACTTCTCCCAGTGGCCGGGGCCGAACGAAGACTGGGTCGCTGCCGTGGTCGGAGCGACGGTCGTCGGCTCCCCTGTGGTCGAGGATGAAGCCGGCGCTACCGCTTCGGTCTCGGCTGAGCCGGCCCCCGTCGCGCCCGCTGTCGGGTTGCCACACGCGGCGACACTCGCCGACAGCACCAGGAGCAGCAGAAGGGCACCGGCTCCGCCCGCCGCTCCCCTGACCCAGCACGTCACCTTCACAGCCCACCTCCCGCACCGCGCTCAACCCAACGAGTCCGCCGGCTGAGGATGCACGGGGGACGTCGACCGAGGATAGCGCCGGCGTCCGGTGGACGGCCATACGACTTAGGTCGTACGGCCGGGCCTAGCGTGTGCGCGAGCTGTGGACAAGGCGAGACGCGCGCGCCCTGCCATGTGCGCGCGCAACCGGTAGTGCGCGGCGCGTTCGCCGGCCGAAGCCTCCTAGTGCCGGAAGTGCCTCCGCCCCGTGACGACCATGGCCATGCCCTGCCCTTCAGCGTATTGCCTGACCTCTTCGTCGCGCTTGGAGCCCCCCGGGTGGATGACGCAGACAGCGCCCGCCTCGGCCGCGACCTCCAGGGCGTCCGTAAAGGGGAAGAAGGCGTCGGAGGCCACGGAACTGCCGGCCAGCGGGTGACGCGCCTTCTGGACCGCAATGCGCGCCGAGTCGACCCGGCTCATCTGCCCCGCGCCGATGCCGAGCGTCATCAGGTCTTTCGCCAGCACGATGGCGTTGGACTTGACGTGCTTCGCCACCCGCCAGGCGAAGAGCAGGTCGCCCCATTCGGCCTCGGTGGGATGCCGGCTGGTCGCGACTTCCATGGTCTCGCGATTCTCGGCCTCGGAGTCCCTCTCCTGCACCAGCATGCCGCCGAGCACCCGCTTCATGTCCCAGAGGCCCCGCGGGCTGCGCCGTCGCTCCTGGTCGACCATGAGGCGGATGTCGGGCTTCTGAGTGAGGATCTCGACGGCCTCTTCGAGGAAGGCCGGAGCGAAGAGCACCTCGACGAAGTTGGGCATGAGGGCCCGGGCAAGCTCCTCGTCGACGGGGCGGTTGACCACGATCACGCTGCCGAAGGCCGACACGGGATCGCACGATAGAGCCTTCTCGTAGGCGTGCGTGATGTTCTCGGCGAGAGCGACTCCGCAAGGGTTGTTGTGCTTGATGATGACGCACACCGGTAGGGTGAACTCGTCGCACAAGCGGCGCCCCGAGTCGAGGTCGAGCAGGTTGTTGAAGCTGAGCTGGGCCCCGTGGAGCTGCTGGATGCTGGAGAGGAGGTGCTTGCGACCGTCGACGTCCGCATAGAAGGCCGCCGCCTGGTGGGGGTTCTCGCCGTAGCGCAGGTCCTGGACCTTCTTGAAGTCCCACATCATGTACGGGGGAAAATCGTCGGCCTGAGCGCTGAACCAGTTGGCGATGGCGAAGTCGTAGTGGGCCGTATGGTGGAACGCTTCCATCGCCAGCGAACGCCTGGTCGCATCCGAAAGGGCGCATTCGTTGGCCTTGAGCTCAGCGAGGACGTCCTCGTAGCGATGCGGGTCGACGACCACGGCTACTCCCGAGTGGTTCTTGGCCGCCGCTCGGACCATGGTCGGTCCGCCGATGTCGATGTTCTCGATGATCTCCTCGTCGGCGGCGCCCCGTTTCTCCGCGACCTCTTCGAAGGGGTAGAGGTTGACGACCACGAGATCGATCGGCTTGATGCCCAGCTCCTGGATCGCGCGCATGTGCTCGTGCTGGTGCCGGTCGGCCAGGATGCCGCCGTGGATGGCCGGGTGCAGGGTCTTGACCCGCCCGTCCATGATCTCGGGGAAGCCCGTGACCACTGACACCGACGTGACGGGGATGCCCTTCTCGGCCAGGAAGCGGTACGTCCCCCCGGTCGAGATGAGCTGTATGCCCAGCTCGGCCAAACCTCGAGCGAACGGCTCGAGGTTCCACTTGTTCGAGACGGAGACGAGGGCACGCCGGACCTTCATGGATTCTCCCTTGTTCGCGGAGTCGGGGGCATCCGGTGGCATCGAGGGGCTCACCACTGGATCTGCGAGGGTTGCGAATCATCGACGCGCACGAGGCGCGACCCCTGAGGCGGTGGAGTGACACGACCGAGGGCGACCAGCTCGATGACCCGGGGCAGCAGCCGATGCTCGAGGGCGTGGATGCGCGTGGCGAGACTGGCGGCTGTGTCGTCGTCGTGAACGGGCAGAGGCTCCTGTCGGATGATCGGGCCCGAGTCGGTGCCCTCGTCGACGAAGTGGACCGTCACGCCGGTGAACTTGACCCCGTATCGGATCGCGTCTCCGATGCCGTCGGTGCCCGGGAAGCTGGGCAGCAACGCGGGGTGCAGGTTGATCACCCGGTGGGGGAAGCGCTCCAGAAAGACCCGCGTGAGCGTGTGCATGTACCCGGCAAGCACCACCAAGTCGGCCTTCGCGCTCTCGATAGCCGCGGCCATGGCGAGATCCCGGCTCTCGCGATCGTCGTGATCCTCCAGGGGGAAGACAGCGCTGGGTATGTCGGCGCGCTCGGCCCGCTCCAGGGCCAGGACGCCGGGAGCGTTACTGAAGACGGCCACCACCTCGATCCCGGCCACCTTGCCGTGGAGCCGGTCGATGATGACCTGTAGGTTGCTTCCGCTGCCCGATACGAGAACGGCAAGCCTGAACACCGGGGAACATCCCTCTCGGACTGACAATGCCTCCGGCTCCTACAGCACTCCCTCGAGGACGACGGGTTGCTCGCCCCGCACGATGCTCCCGAGGTAGAGACATTCTTGACCGGCGCGCTGGATCAGCTTGGCCGCGTACTCCGCGGACTCGAAGGGCACCACCATGACGTAGCCCACGCCCATGTTGAAGGTGCGGAACATCTCGGACTCGTCGATCTCGCCCAGGTGCTGCAGGGCCCGGAACACCTTGGGGATCTTCCAGTTGTCGAAATGCAGGCGCGCCGAGAGACCGTCGGGGATGACGCGGCTCAGGTTGCCCGCGACCCCGCCCCCGGTGATGTGCGCCATCCCGTGGATGGGCACCCCCTTGCCGATCACGCCCCAGACCGCCTCCACGTAGATGGTGGTCGGCTGGAGCAGCGTATAGCTGATGGTCTCGCCGAAGTGGGGGAATTTATCGGCCAGGGCGCACTGGTTCTCCTCGAGCACTCTACGCACCAGCGAGAACCCGTTCGAGTGCAGGCCGCTGGAGGTCAAGCCGATCACCACGTCGCTCTCGATGATGGCGCTGCCGTCGACGAGGTGCTTCTTCTCGGCCAGGCCGACGCAGAAGCCCGCCAGGTCGAAGTGCTTGGGAGCGTACATGCCCGGCATCTCCGCGGTCTCGCCCCCGACGAGGGCGCAGCCGGCGTCGCGGCAGCCCTTGGCGATGCCCTTGACGATCTCGGAGACCTCGACGGGGTCGAGCTTGCCGGTGGCGATGTAGTCCAGGAACAGGATCGGGCTCGCCCCCGAGGTGAGGATGTCGTTGGCGCACATGGCGACGAGGTCGATGCCCACCGTGTTCAGCTTGCCCACTTCCTGGGCGATCATGAGCTTGGTCCCCACCCCGTCCGTGGAGGTGACGAGAACCGGCTCTTCCATGCCGGCCGGCATCTCGTAGAGTGCGGCGAAGCCCCCCAGGCCGCCGAGCACCCCGGGGATGCGGGTACTCTCCACCTCTTCTTTGATGAGGCGGACGGTCTCGTCGCCCGCGTCGATGTCCACGCCCGCCGAAGCGTAGGTGAGACCGCGCGCCCCGCCTGCGGAGGCCGACTCAGCGCCGCAGGTGCAGGCATGCGCGCCGGCGTCATCGGTCGCCGGGGTCGGCACGGCCGCCGATGACGGGTCGCCACCGCGCTTCTTGCTGCCCCTGCTTGTCTTCTCGTCGGCCACGGGTCCTCCTCACGGCAGCGCCGGCGCAGCGGCGCTGGGGCTGTTTCAGCGGGCACCCGCAATGCTAACAGATGGGGCCCAGGGCCCTGCTATAGTCCGCCCCATGTGGGTCTTCGTACACATGTGCTCAGGACTCGCCGTCGGAGCCCTCCTCGGCGGGCGGGCATCCTCCCCCCGGTTCAGCCTCGTGCTGCTCCTGGCGCTTTCCCTCGTCGCGCACGCGTTGTTGGATCTGGTGCCTCACTGGGACTACACCCGGACCAGGCATCGGGCTATCTGCGCGGTGCTCGACGTGGCCGGCGCCGCGGTCTTGGCCGCCGCTTTCTGGACGACGGGAGTGGCGCCCGGATGGCTGGTCATCGTCGGCGCGGTGTCCGCCCTCCCCGACCTCGACGTCCTCGACGCGGTCCTGCCGATCCACACCAAGGGTCGAGTGTTCCCGAGCCACTGGCGCCGCTTCCCCCACGGCCGGTGTCGGGCGGGATGGGGGATCCCGATCCAGGCCTGCGTCGTGGCCCTGTCGATGGCGGCGCTGCTCGCCTGAGCTTCAGCCGCCGCGTGCCCGGCCCTCACCGCGATCCACCCGCGGTTCAGTTTCGGAACGGGCTCCAGTGCGCACAATCCCTGAAAGCATCATGTCGACGCGACCGGAGGAGCCATGCAGACGCGCACCCTAGGATCGGCCACGGCCTCGCTTACCGTCAGCTCCATGGGGCTCGGGTGCATGGGCATGAGCGACTTCTACGCGGGTCGGGACGAGGACGAGGCGATCGCCACCATCCATCGGGCGCTCGAAGCCGGCGTCACCCTGCTCGACACCGCGGACATCTACGGCGTGGGCGCCAACGAACGGCTGGTGGGCCGCGCGATCCAAGGCCGGCGCGACCAGGTGGTCCTCGCCACCAAGTTCGGCAACGAACGGCGCCCCGACGGCTCGTGGATGGGCGTCAACGGACATCCCGACTACGTGCGCTCGGCCTGTGACGCCAGCCTGGAGCGACTGGGAGTCGACCACATCGACCTCTACTACCAGCACCGCGTAGACCCGACTGTGCCCATCGAGGACACCTGGGGGGCGCTGCACCAGCTTGTGCAGGACGGCAAGGTGCTTCATCTCGGGATCTCGGAGGCCAAGCCCGAGACCATCCGCCGAGCCCACGCCGTGCACCCGATCACGGCCCTGCAGTCGGAGTGGTCGCTCTGGACCCGCGACCCCGAGCAGAATGGCACGCTCTCCACGATCCGCGAGCTGGGCATCGGCTTCGTGGCGTACGCGCCCTTGGGACGGGGGTTCCTCACGGGCAGGTTCAGATCCATCGAGGATCTGGCGGAGGATGACGTCCGTCGCCACCACCCCCGGTTCCACGCGGAGAACCTTCGGCGCAACCTCGGGATCGTGGAGCGCATCCGCGCGATGTCCGAGGAGAAGCGATGCACGCCTGCTCAGCTGGCCATCGCCTGGGTGCTCGCCCAGGGACCGGACGTCGTGCCCATCCCGGGGACGAAGCACCGCGCCTACTTGGAGGAGAACCTCGCCGCCCTTGACTTGGAGCTGACTCCGGCCGACCTCGAGCGACTCGACCGCGATCTGCCCGCGGGGTCGGCTACCGGTGACCGCTATCCGGACATGTCCACGGTCTACCACTGAGAAGCGGTTCGCGAGGAGCCTGTCAGCCCGATCTTCCGGGTCTGCCCGACTCTCCTCCGCCGCTCCTGCCCTCGGCGCCTTCGGCGAGCAACCGGGCCGCGGCCCGCTCCACCGCCGTCGCCAACTCGTCGGGATCGGCGGGCCGACCCCAGACGTGCCACTCCTGGACTGAGCCCCCGCGAGTCAGAGGTATCTTGCGGCCCTGGAGCCACCGCGTGACCACGAAGACCTGGCCTTCGTGCTCCACGAACTCCCCCACCGCCCACTCCGGAGCCTGGAAATCGGGCACGTGACTGACGAAGAGGGGGCGGTCTCCGCCCGCCTCGCCCTGCAGCCAACGTCCGATGCGCCCGAACACCGAGGGATGGCTCTCTCGGTCAGTCGCCCCGCGGATCGCGAGGCACCCGCGCACGGGCGGTCTTGGGCAGCGGTACCCCTTCCAGATGCAGCTCGGGCAGCCATTGGAGCCACTTGGGCAGATACCAGTTGACGTTGCCGAGCAGTGCCATGCTGGCGGGCACGAGCACGGAGCGGACCAGGGTCGCGTCGATGAACACAGCCACGGCCATGCCGAAGCCCAATTGCTGGATGATCACCAGCTTGCCGGCGGCGAAGACGGAGAAGATCACGACCATGATGGCCGCCGCTCCCGTGATTATCCGTCCCGTGGACTGAAGGCCCATCGCCACCGATTCACGGTTCTTGCGCGTGCGCTCGAAATGCTCTCGGATGCGGCTCAGCAGGAAGACATGGTAGTCCATGGAAAGGCCGAACAGCACGCAGAAGAGGAAGATAGGCACCCAGGACTCGATGGTGGTGGTTTGCTGCAGACCGAACAAACGGTGACCCACACCCATCTGGAAGACCACTACGAGGATCCCGTACGTCGCGCCCAAGGAGAGCAGGTTCATGATGATCGCTTTGATCGGCACGACGAGCGACCGGAAAGCCACCAGGAGCAAGAGGAAGCTCAGCCCCAGCACGAAGGCGAACACGATCGGCGTGTAATTTCGGATCATCTGCACGGAGTCGGCGTTCGAGGCCGGCCCACCCGTCACGTACACCGACGTCGCGTTCTGCCCGAACGCGTGCGGCACGAGGTCGTCGCGCAGGCGCCAAATCGCTTCCCGAGCCTGGGGCGAGCTCTCGTCGAAGCGGAGCGGGACCGTGACGACCGCCAGGTCACGCTCGGGATTCCACTGCACCTGCGTCGACGGGAAGAAGGCGGAGTCGCCGCGAAGAGACGCCGTCAGCTTGTCCAGGTGCGCCTGCACCGCTGTGGCGTCCAAGCCTTTCGCGTCGACCACGATCTCCACGGGATCGAGCATGCCGGCCGAGAAGTCGGTGCTGAGGATGGTGAGGGCGGTGCGCACGTCACCCGCCGGGAGCCGGTCGAGGCCGCCGGTGCCCTTCTGCAACTGCAGGTTAGGGATGGCGAGCGCCAAGAGCACAGCGCCGGCCATGGCCACGCTGACGACGGGCCGGGCCATGACGAGCCGCGTGACCGCGTGCCAGAAGCCATTGCGGCGCAGGCGAGAGAAGCGACCCATCGAAAGCGTGGCCTCGGATCCCACGGCCGACGCGGCGGTGGCCACGCCGTCCGCCGTCGCCGCCACCTTGCGGCGGCGCGGCCAGTCGATGTGGTCGCCGAGAAGACTGAGGAGCGCGGGGACCAGCGTGAGCATGGCCAGCACCGCCACCACGACGACCAATACGGCGCCGGCGCCAAGGCTGCGGAAGGTGGTCATGGGCACGATGAACAACCCGAGAAGCGCGAGCACGACCGTGACCCCGGAGAAGAGGACGGCCTTGCTCGCCGTGCTGCCGGCTAGTTGGATGGCCTCGTGCTTGTCGAGTCCACGGCGGCGCTCCTCGCGGTAACGCTCGATGATGAAGAGGGCGTAGTCGATCCCGACCGCCAGCCCGATCATGCTGATCATGTTGACCACGAAGAACGACAGGTCGAACAGACGCCCGACCACGGCCGTAAGACCGACGGCGACCAGGATCGACACGAAAGCCAGGATCAACGGCACTCCCGCCGCCATGAAGGCGCCGAACACAGCCACCAAGACGAGCAGCGTCACCGGAAGACCGATGAACTCGGCCATGCGCAGATCGGATTCGGCGGTGTTGTTCATCACCTGGTCGATGCTCGCGGGACCCACGGTGAGCACGTTGAACCCGGGGACGGCCTCGGACTTCACCGTCTCGATGAAGCTCTCCGCCAACGCCGCGTCCTTGGCCCCGCGTGAGGTGAGAGTCACCGGGACGAGCATCGTGTGCCGGTCCGCGGACACCAAGGCTGCCGCAGCCGCGGGCGCCGCGGCCGAGACCGTGTAGTAGTCGGTCACACCCGCGACCGTGTCCTTCATCCCCGCCAGCTTCGTCGACACCCGCTGCACCACAGCTTTGAAGGCCGGGGCGTCCACCGTAGTGGCGGGCGAGCGGACGATCACGGTCTCTATCTTGGGCTCGGGACCACGGAGCCGGTCGAGTATCAGGTGCGACCCTTGCACCGATTCCGGCGAGTTGGTGAAGTCCATGTCGTTGGCGGTCAGAGCGCTACTGAGCCCGGTGGCCGAGTAGGCCGCGGCGGCCAGCATGAGGGCCCAGACGCCGACGACTATCCAGGGGTGGCGCGCGCTCCAGTTCGCGAGGCGGCCGGTGGAGAAGCGAAACATGTTCACGTCCTCATCATGGGGGTGAGAGGCCGAGGCAGCTACATAGGAAGATACTTCGGCAAAATCTCTTAATGCTTCAGCAAAGTCACGGAAGGATACGCGCGCCCCTCCGGGGCGTCAACGTTGTGCGGAAGGCGACGAGACCTCCTCGAAGCGGAATTTCGACCTCCGCAACTCCTCCGGGATGGCGCACGGATAGTGGCCGCTGAAGCAGGCGGTGCAGAAGCATTCGGGTGAGACTCGGGTCGCTTCCAAAAGCCCCTCGAGGGACAGGTAGGCCAAGGAGGTGGCGCCGATCTCGCGCCCCACCTCTTCGACACTCTTCGCGAACGCGACGAACTCATCTTGGTTGGCCATGTCTATCCCGTAAAAGCAGGGAAAAACGATCGGCGGAGAGCAGATGCGCAGGTGCACCTCAGCCGCTCCAGCCTCGAACAGCATGCGCACCAGCTGCCGGGTCGTGTTGCCGCGCACGATGGAGTCGTCGACCACGATAAGGCGCTTGCCGCGAATGGCGCTCGTGAGAGGGTTGAGCTTCATCCGGATGCCGCGCTTGCGGAGGGCATCGTCGGGGTCGATGAAGGTCCGGCCCACGTACCGATTCTTGACCAAACCTTCACCGAACGGGATGCCGCTGCGGGCCGAGTAGCCGATGGCGGCGGAGTTGCCCGTGTCGGGCACGGGGATGACCAGGTCGGCCTCGACCGGTGACTCGGAGGCCAAGGCCTCACCCATCCGGCTGCGGGCCGCGTACAGCGTCTGGTGCATCATCACGGAGTCGGGACGGGCGAAGTAGATGAACTCGAAGACGCAGAGGGCGTCCCGCTTCTTCTCGACCACCCTCTCGATGTGGAACCCGTCGGCGTCGATCCAGCACATCTCACCCGGCTCGATCTCCCGCAGGGCGGCCGCGCCGATGATGTCGAAAGCGGCCGTCTCGCTGGCCAGCATGTAACGGTCGTCCAGCCGGCCCAGAACAAGCGGGCGCACGCCGTAGGGGTCGCGGAACCCTATGACTTCCTTCTCGGTCAGCACGACCGCGCTGAAGGCTCCCCGCAGGAGCGGGATCGTGTCCCTGAGGGCGTCCTTGATGTCCTCGGCCGGGTGTTCGGCCAGGAGAGCAGCCATGATCTCTGTGTCCGAGGTGGAGTCGAAGGTGACCCCGCGGGCGGCCAGCTCCCGGCGCAATTCGTCGGTATTGACCAGGTTGCCGTTGTGCGCGAGGGCGATCGCCGAACCGTTGCGGCTGCGGTGGATGGGCTGGGCGTTCCTCCACTCGGACGACCCGGTGGTCGAGTATCGCACGTGGCCTATCGCCAGCTGGCCGGAGAGCGTGCGCAAGGTCTGCTCCTTGAACACCTGCGCCACCAGGCCCATCTCCTTGAAGACCATGACATGCTCGTGATCGCTCACAGCGATCCCGGCCGATTCCTGGCCACGGTGCTGAAGGGCGAAGAGGGCGAAGAAGGTGAGGCGGGCGACGTCACGTTCGGGGGCGTAGATGCCAAAGATGCCGCACTCCTCGCGGGGCGAATCCAGGCAGTCGAACGAATCCTCGACGTCCGGCCGGTCGGGTTCAACGATCATGCCGGAAGTATAGTGCACTTCGGGAAGGGGCGTCGCGGCTAGCGGGCTGTTGAAATACGACTTCTCGCGGCGGAGAACGACGTATGGCGCCTCCCAGGGCGATCCGGCCGCCGGGACTTCGTCTTTCAACAGCCTCCTAATTCGACAGAGCCCGCTCCAGCCCCTGGGCGTGAACGCCGGAGAGATCGGCCACGCTGACGACACAGGCCTCCTCGCCCACGGTGAGCTCCAGACGGTCCCCGCCGACATCGCCCAGTCGGGCGCAGGGGACGAGGGCCCCCGCGCAGAGTGTGCGGAACGAGGCGGAGACCTCCGGGGCCACGCTCACCACCACCCTCGTCGGCGCTTCGCCGAACAGCGCGATGTCGGGCCGTCCGGGAACGCCATCCGGCTCGGCGCCAAGGTCCAGCCGCGCGCCCAACCCGGCGAACACGCACGACTCGGCCACCGCCACCGCGAGCCCGCCGTCGGAGCAGTCGTGGGCCGAGCGGACCATCCCGTCGGCTATGGCGCGCCGGAGCACTCCTTGGAGCACCGTCTCGGCTGCCAGGTCGACGTCGGGGATGCGCCCGGCCACGCGGCCGTAGCGACGCTTCTGGTACTCGGAGCCGTCGAGCGCCGGCGGGGCGTCACCCAGAAGAAAGATCACATCCCCCCCTGCCTTGAAGCCCGCCGTGCAGTTCGACGTGACGTCGTCCACGAGCCCGAGCATGCCCACGACAGGCGTGGGATAGATGGGCTGGCCGAAGCTCTCGTTGTAGAAGGAGACGTTGCCCGATATGACCGGGATGCCGAAGGCTTCGCAGGCCTCGGTCATCCCGTCGATCGCTCGAGAGAACTGCCACGCGACCGGGCCCTTTTCCGGGTTGCCGAAGTTGAGGCAGTTGGTGATCGCCAAAGGCTCGGCACCCACGCAGGACACGTTGCGCGCCGCCTCGGCCACGGCGGCCTTGCCGCCCCGGTACGGGTCGAGATAGGTATGGCGTCCGTTGCCGTCGGTGCAGAGGGCGAGACCGACCCCCGTGTGCTTCACCCGCAACAGGGCCGCGTCGCCCCCGGGGGTCAGCACCGTGTTCAGCTGGTTCTGGTGGTCGTACTGTTGCCAGACCCAGCGACGGCTGGCGATGTTGGGCGAGCCCAGCAGGTCGAGAAGGATCTCCGAGAGGTCGGCCTCGGGCCGCGGCCACTCGGCCGGGTCCAGGGGCAGGTCTTCCTCGTGCGCCGGTCGCTCTGGGGCGACGGTGTATGTGGGGGCGTCCGCGAGCGCGTCGGCGGGCATATCGCCCACGAGTTCCCCGCGGTGAAAGACGCGCAGGCGCCCTCCGCCGCCCTCTTGGTCATCGTCGCCGGGCGTGACCTCACCGACGACGGTGCAATCGACGTCCCAGCGGTCGCAGGCTTCCCGCACCGCCTCGACGTCGGCCGGCGTGACCACCGCGAGCATGCGTTCCTGGCTCTCGCTGATCATGATCTCCCAAGGGGCCATCCCCGGCTCGCGCAGGGGGACGCGGTCGGTGTGGATGTCGATGCCGACCCCGCCCTTGGCGGCCATCTCGCTGGAAGAAGACGTGATCCCGGCAGCCCCCAGATCCTGCAGGGCGACGAACCGCCCGGCGTGCAGGAGCTCCAGGCAGACCTCCAGCAGCTTCTTCTCGGTGAACGGGTCGCCCACCTGCACCGAGGGGCGCTTCTCCTCGAGGGTCTCGTCGAACTCCTGGCTCGCGAGCACGCTGGCCCCGCCGATTCCGTCCCGCCCGGTCTTCGAGCCCAACAGCACCACGTGGTTGCCCACCCCGGCCGCCCGGCTGCCCACGATGTGCTCGTGGCGCACCAGGCCCACGGTCATCGCGTTGACGAGGCAGTTGCCCGAGTAGGCGTCTTCGAAGTAGACCTCGCCGGCGACGGTCGGTATGCCCATGCAGTTGCCGTAGCCGCCGATGCCGGCCACCACGTGCTCGAATAGGTAGCGCTGACGGGGCTCGCCGCCGCCTTCGTGCGCCGCACCCCCTACGGCCGGCAGCTCAGCGATCTCGCCGAAACGGAGAGAGTTCAAGCTGCAGATGGGCCGCGCGCCCATCGTGAAGATGTCGCGCACTATGCCGCCGACGCCGGTGGCCGCCCCTTGGTAGGGCTCCACCGCCGAGGGGTGGTTGTGGCTCTCGATCTTCATGGCCACCGCCAGGCCGCCGCCGATGTCCACGATGCCGGCGTTCTCCCCGGGCCCTTGCAGCACCCGGTCTCCCCCCGCCGGAAAGCGCTTCAGGTAGGGCCGAGAGTGCTTGTAGCCGCAATGCTCGCTCCACATGAGCGAGTAGACCGCCAGCTCCACGTGGCTCGGTTCGCGCCCCTGGATCCGGCAGATGCCCTCGTACTCGGGCCGGGTGAGGCCGAGTTCCTCGAACAGCTCACGCATCCGTGGCCTCGTCATTCTCGCGCCCGGCGCCCTCGCGCTCGCCGCCTTCGCCCTCCGCACCCTCATCGGGATCCAGCGGCCGACACTCGGGCCCCATCCCCGGGATCTCCCGCCAATCCAGCTGGCTCTGGCACATGCGGCAGACGCATGTGTCGGGGAGATAGCCCTTGATGAACGTGTCGACATACCCACAGCGCGGACATTTGACCGACGCGCTCACGAGCGACCTCCCATCGCGCCGGAGCCTGCACCCGCACCGGCCCGGGGGGGCGCGGCCGCAGCCAGCACGTGATCGATGAGCGACCCGAAGATGCCCCGCCCCCCGGTCCCGCCCAGGATCTCCTCGCACACCCGTTCGGGGTGAGGCATCATCCCCATCACGTTGCCCCTCTCGCTCATCAGGCCCGCGATGTTGTCGACCGCGCCGTTGGGGTTGGCCTCGTCGGTGACGTTGCCCTCGGAGTCGCAATACCTGAAGACCACGAGCTGCTGGTCCTCGATGGTCTGCAGGCTTTCCGCCCCAGCCGTCCACGCCCCCTCGTTGTGATTCACGGGTACCTGGATCACCTGGCCCACTTCGAGGAGACGAGTGAAGGGTGTGTCTATGCGCTCCACGCGAAGGTGCTGAGCGTGACACACGAACTTGAGCCCGCGGTTCCGCAGCATCGCCCCATGGAGCAGATGAGCCTCGGTGAGGATCTGAAAGCCGTTGCAGATGCCCATCACCAGGCCGCCCGCGTCGGCGAACGCCGCGACCTCCTGCATGATGGGGCTGAAGCGCGCGATGGCGCCGGTGCGGAGGTAGTCGCCGTAGGAGAAGCCCCCCGGCAACACGATCACATCGGGGGCCCCCAGGTCATGGTCTTTGTGCCACAGGTAATACGGCTCGGCCTCCGGAAAGGTGCCGAGAGCGCTGAAGGCGTCGTACTCGCAGTTGGAGCCCGGGAAGACCACGATGCCGAAGCGGACGGAGCCGCGTACAAGGGTCACTCTGTCTCTTCCCTGCTGGCGTAGGGGTCTACGGCCGTCCACGGGCTCCCGGCGTGCTCGCCCGCCACATGGATGGGGGTATCCTCGGAGACCAAAACGTCCTCGGGGACCCACTGGGAGCCGGCAAAGAGTCCGGCAGCCTGCACCTCGAAGCTGTAATCCTCGATGATCGGGTTTGCGAGGAGCTGGCGGCACATCGCATCGACGTCCTTGCTCACCACGTCGGCGTCGGCCCCGTCTACCTCGAGGGTGATGAAACGACCCACCCGGATGTTGTCAACTCCCTCGAAGCCCAGCGCGGGCAGGGCCCGCTGGATAGTGGCTCCCTGCGGGTCGGAGATGCCCGCCTTGGGAGTCACGTACACCTTGACCTTGAACATCGCTGCCGCCTCCTACTCCCTAGTAGGCTGTTGAAGAACCGAGAACGCCGTATCGCGCCGCCTAGTCGCTGATGCGTCGCAGTACCTCCGCGTAGGCCTCTTCTACCCCCCCGAGGTCTCGGCGGAACCGGTCCTTGTCGAGTTTCTCTCCCGTGGCGGCGTCCCAGAACCGGCAGGTGTCGGGAGAGATCTCGTCGCCCAACCGCACCACCCCGTCCGCGTCGGTGCCGAACTCGAGCTTGAAGTCGACCAGGGTCAGCTCCCGCTCGGCGAAGAACCCCCGCAGGACGCTGTTGATGTGCTTGGCCGCGACCGTCGCCGCTTCGAGATGCTCGGGGCTGATGACCTGGAGCTCCTCCAGGTGCGCCATGCACAGCAGCGGGTCGCCGAGGGCGTCGTCCTTGTAGTAGTACTCGACGATGGGGGGCTTCCGCAGCAAGGTCCCCTCGGGGTAGCCGATACGCTTCGAGAGCGACCCGGCCGCCACGTTCCGCACTACGAACTCCACCTTGAACATATCCAGCCGACGGATGCGCATGGCGGTGTCCGATTCCGCGCCCAGGTAATGAGTGGCGATGCCGTTGCCTTCGAGAAGGGTGAAGAGCCGGGAGGAGATGGCGTTGTTCATGCGCCCCTTCCCGCCGATGGTGCCCTTCTTCTGGCCGTCGAAAGCCGTGGCCGAGTCCTTGAAGTCCTGGATGTAGACATCCGGATCGTCGGTCGCGTAGACGATCTTGGCCTTGCCCTCGTAGAGCTTCTCGCCTCGGATCATGGTGCTCCAGTCATGCTTCGGGATGGGGCGGGGCGCCGGCCTCTCAGGAGGCTGCTGGGCACGGCGATTCTATCAGACGCCGGAGCCGCTCCAGCGGCGACAGTGTAGACTGGCCCGCGTGCAGACCCAGGCCGTCACCTCGGTCCTCGATGGCGCGATCCGCGACCTGCGGGCGCTCGACCATGCCGCGTACGCGACGGTTGCCTCCACACCCACACCCGCCCTCGACGCCCCCCTCCGCCGTCTCTCGAACGCGGCCAACTATTCCCGCATCTGGTTCGCGACGGCCGCGTTCTTGGCCATCTTCGGAGGACGTACGGGCCGACGTGCAGCTCTCACAGGCAGCGTCGCGATCGGGGCTACCTCAGTGACGACCCTCTGGCTGAAGGGCGTGGGGCGGCACCGGCCCGACCGCGAGGGGAACTTCGTGCCCCGGGAACGGCACGTGCGCATGCCTGCCTCGAGATCCTTCCCGTCGGGGCACGCCGCCTCGGGGTTCGCGTTCGCGAACGCCGTGAGCACCGAGGTCCCCATCCTCGCCCTCCCGCTGAGGCTGCTGGCCGTCGCAGTCGCGTACTCGCGGGTGCACACGGGGGTGCACTACCCCAGCGACGCCATCGCCGGCGGGATCGTGGGGGGAGCCATAGGGCAGACGGTCGCCGTGCTCGCGCGACGGCTGAGGTAACTAGCGTCCTCCGCTCTGGCATCCCTCTGCAGCCCTCCATCAGTCTTGCCCGTCTTTCGTCGTACTAAGGGCGTATTCGCGACGATTGCTGTATCAGCCATAGTCGTCACAGGATCAGCCCTCCAGACGGTGACGGCATGAAGGTCGCAGAAATCATCAGGATGTTAAGCGCAGATGGCTGGTATCTTGACAGAATCAGGGGTAGCCACCGACAGTTCCGGCATCCACATAAGCCTGGCACGGTCACGGTGGCCGGCAAGCTGAGTGTTGACATGCCGCCAGGCACGATCAGGAGCGTTCTCAAGCAGGCCGGGCTGGCAAAGGAGGAATAGCACCATGCGCTTCGCCGTCGTTATTGAGAAGGGTGACGACAGCTTCGGGGCCTATGTGCCCGACCTCCCCGGATGTGTAGCCGTCGCCGCTACAGAGGGAGACGTCCGTCGGGTCATCGCGGAAGCCATCGAGTTCCACCTCGAAGGCATGCGGGCGACCGGCGAGCCCATTCCCGAGCCGCACTCGACCGTCGAGTATGTCGAGGTCCGAAGCGCCGCGTAGGAGACTCGTTGGACAACGAGGCCTTGGCTCGCCACGCCGCTCTAGCGTGCGAGGGCGGCCCGCAACGCCGTCCCTACCATCTCCACGCTGGGATACCCTTGGAGCCCGCCGCCCGGCGCGCGGTACTGTCGTCAGCCCCACTCCAAGCCGGGGGCGCCCTCCGGTGTGTCGCCGACGTCGGCTCCACCGACGGTGACGGTGGGGGACCCCCGGAAACCCAGCGCCGTCGCGTCTTCCGCGCCGCTGACGACCACCAGCAGAGGCTCCTCCCTCAGGCCCGCTCGGCGCATCGCCTCTCGCGTGGCGTCCACGGCCGCCGCGGCGTTGCCTCAGCCGGGCGCGGCGAGCACGCGCACGACCGGCGTGGCCATGGGAAGGGTGGCGCTCAACGGCGGATGCCGGCCTGAAGGCGGCTCGCGGCGGTCAACGCCGCGGCGCCGGCGACCGGAAGACCGCCCTCTTGTTCTGCTCGATCTGCTCCGGAGTGCGTTTCTGCTGGGGCTCGGGTGTGATCTCCCCCGCGTCGCGCAGGCGGATGGCCTTGATGGGCTGGTGGTCGTAGACCCGGTCCTTGGCGACGAGCACGGTGATCGGCCCCTTGGCATGCGCGAAGAAGATGCTGTCGTGACCGACGCAGAGCGCCATCACGACGTTGAGGTCGACCCCGGCTTCGGCCAGCAGAGCCGCCTGGGCGATCGGGTTGCACATGGGCTCCACGCACCCCGGGCGGACCTTCTGCTCGTCGTTCAACCCGAGCAGGTCCTCCTTCAGGATGGCCCCCGTCTTGCACATCACCGACGTCACCCGGAAGCCCCGGTCCTCGAGGAACCGTTGGTACATGCCCGCCTCGGCCGCCACGGAGGCACAGAACGCCAGCCCTAGGTGCTGGTAGCCCATCCTCCGGGCGAAGTCGGCCGTCTCGTACGCTCGATCCCAGATCTTGTATCCCTGGGCCTCGAGACACGCCGCGTTCACAGACATGTCGCGCATCTCGGCCGCCTCGTACCCGGCAAGCACCTCGTCCTGTTTCGCCCGCCGGCTCACCCTGCACCCCGCGTTGCCGCTGAAGCACTGCATGTCGAACTCGCACGCGCCGCACGCGAGGGGCTTTCCTGGCTCGCTCATACTGTCCCCTTTGTCCCGCCCCGAGCGACTCACCACTCGAGGTCTTCCACTCGGGCGAAGATCGCCCCCATGTTCCGCAGATGATAGCCCGGCTCGAAAAGGGCCTCCACCGCCGCCGGCGAAAGACGGCCGGTCACCTCGGCGTCGGCCAGCAGCAGCTCCTTGAACGAGCGCTTTTCCTCCCAAGCCCGCATGGCATTGCGCTGCACCAGCTGATACGCGGCCTCGCGCAGCAGCCCGCTCCGCACCAGCTCCAGCAGCACCCGCTGGCTGTAGACGAGGCCGAAGCTGCGCTCCAGGTTCGCGGCCATCGCCTCCGGATACACGAGGAGCCGGTCGATCAGGCTGGTGGCCTTCTTCAGCATGTAGTGCAGCAGGACGGTTGAGTCGGGCAGTATCACCCGTTCCACGCTTGAGTGACTTATGTCGCGCTCGTGCCAGAGCGCGACGTCCTCGAAGGCGGCCACCATGTTGCCGCGGATGACCCGAGCCTGCCCCGCCAACCGCTCCGAGATGATGGGGTTGCGCTTGTGCGGCATCGCCGAGGAACCCTTCTGCCCGGGCGAGAAGTACTCCTCGGCCTCGAGCACCTCGGTTCGCTGGTAGTGCCGGATCTGCACGGCGATCTTCTCGATCGTGGTGGCCAGGAGGGCCAACGCGGCCAGGAACTCGGCGTGGCGGTCCCGCTGCACCACCTGCGTCGAGACCGGCTCGTAGCCCAGGCCCAGGCGCGCGGTCACCAGCTGTTCCACCCGCGGGTCGATGGTGGCGTAGGTCCCCACAGCGCCCGAGATCTTGCCCACGGCGACCTGCGCGGTCGCCCGTTCGAGCCGCTCGAGCCCCCGCTTGACCTCGAAGGCCCACAACCCCAGGACCATCCCGAAGGTGATGGGCTCGGCGTGCACCCCGTGGCTGCGGCCGATCATCACCGTGTCGCGGTGCTCCAGTGAGCGGCGCTGCAGCACCCGTCCCAACTCCCGGGTCTGCGTGGTCAGCAGGGCCCCCGCCCGCTTCAGCTGCAGCGCGAGGGCGGTGTCGAGCATGTCCGACGAGGTCATGCCGAAGTGGATGTACTTGCTGGCGTCGCCTACATGCTCGGCCACGTTGGTCAGGAAGGCGATGACGTCGTGCTGGGTGGTCTCCTCGATCTCCTGCACCCGGGCCACGTCGAAGGCCGCCTTGGCCTTGATCTCCTCCAGGGCCTCCGCCGGGATCTCCCCCAGCTCGACCCACGCCTCGCACACCGCTATCTCGACCTCGAGCCAGGCGGCCATCTTGGCCTCCTCGGTCCAGAGCGCCGCCATCTCGGGGGTGCTGTAGCGCTCGATCACGAGAGGTCGTCCTCGTCGGAGCCTTCGTCGGGCAAGGCGATATCGGTCCCCAGGCCGGACGGGGCCGAGATGAGCCAGCAGAGACGCAGCATCTTCGCCGCCAGGATGGCCGCGTTACGTGCGCCGTTGATGGCCACGCACGCGACCGGGACTCCGCTCGGCATCTGCACCATCGACAGCAACGAGTCGAGGCCGCCCAGGTCGGAGGTGCGGATCGGCACCCCGATGACGGGCAGGTCGGTGTAAGCGGCGATGACGCCGGGCAGCGCCGCCGCCTTGCCGGCTCCCGCGATGATCACCTTGATGCCCCGCGGTTCGGCGGAGAGGGCGTATTCCCGCACGCCTTCGGGGTCCCGGTGGGCGGAGAGCACGTTGACCTCGTAGCTGATGCCCCGATCGGCCAGCTCGTCCGCGGCGGCCTGCATGACGTCGGCGTCGGACTCCGAGCCCATCACGATACCGACCAGCGGCGCGTCGATGTCGATGCGCTCGAGCAGTACCGCCACCTCCGGCTCCAGCTCGGGATGGCTCATGCCTCCCCCTCCTCCCCCAGCTCCGCGCGCAGCGCGATATCGGTGCGATGTTGTGACCCCTCGAAGTCGATGAGCGCCACACCCTGATAAGCGAGGCGGCGGGCTTCGGCGAAGGACGAGCCGAGCGCGCTCACCGTCAGCACGCGCCCGCCGTCGGTGACGAGGTCGCCCCCGTTCAGCGCGGTCCCCGAATGGAACACCTCGACTCCCGGCAGAGCCACCGCCTGGTCGAGACCCCGGATCACGTCGCCTTTGGACGACGAGGCCGGATACCCCCGCGAGGCCATGACCACACCGACGCAGGGCCCCTCGCTCCACTCGGCCGCCTCGGGTAGCTCCTCGCCCCGAGCCGCCGCCCGCAGGAGAGCGAGCAGGTCGGAGCGCAGGCGCGGGATCAAGGCCTGCGTCTCCGGGTCGCCGAACCGGGTATTGAACTCGAGCACCCGCGGTCCGTCGGCGGTCAGGATCATGCCCGCATACAGCACTCCGCGAAAGTCCACGCCCCGTCGCTGCAGCTCGTCGACCGTCGGTCGGAAGACGGTGCGCACGATCTCGTCGTACAGGGCCGGGGTCATGCTCGGGACCGGCGAGTAGCAGCCCATGCCGCCCGTGTTCGGGCCCTTGTCGCCGTCGAAGATGCGCTTGTAGTCCTGGGCCGGCGCCAGCGGCAGGACCCGCCCGCCGCTCACGATGGCGAGCAAGGAGACCTCCTCGCCCACCAGGCATTCCTCCAACAGCACGGTCCGCCCGGCGACGCCGAACCGATCCTCGAGAAAACACTCACGCAGGGCTTCGTCGGCCTCGGCGATGGTCTGCGCCACCGTCACGCCCTTGCCCGCCGCCAGCCCGTCGGCCTTTACCACGATGGGCACGCCGTGCTCGCGCAGGTACGCATGGGCGGAGTCGTAGTCGTTGAAAGGGGCCGCCCGTCCCGTCGGCACACCGGCGGCCGCCATGACGCCCTTGGCGAAGGATTTGGAGCCTTCGAGCAGCGCCCCCTCCTGCACGGGGCCGAAGACGGTCAGTCCACGGGCCTCGAAGATGTCGGCGATCCCCTCGACGAGAGGAGCTTCGGGACCGACGACGGTAAGATCGATGCCCTCCCGCTCAGCGAAGTCCGCCAAGCCCCGGATGTCGTCCGCCGCGATCGGTACCAGGATGGCGTCACGGCCGATGCCGGCGTTCCCCGGCGCACAGAAGAGCCGTCCGAGGTCGGGACTGCGCCTGAGGCCCGTCACCAGGGCGTGTTCCCGGCCGCCACTCCCCACGACGAGCACATCGAGTGCCATCTCCGCGCCCTCCCATCCGCTCCCGCTCGAACCGACCGCCACATTCTACCGGAGAGCTCAGGTAAGATGGTGTCGTCGTACCTTCGCTCGCGGAGAACCACATGAGCATCCGGGCCGCCTTCCGAGCCGGACTTCACACAACACTCAATACCCTGTCGCACATCGGCGTGTGCCTCGGCATCGCCGTCCTTATCGCGGCATGGGCGGCCTCCCCCTCGTGGGCCCCGGCCGCCGCCGACCCCGGACCCGGCGCCGACGCAGGCCCCTCCGCCGACTCAGGCCCCGGTTCTGAGCCTGTTCCCGTATCCGCCGCCGTCGACCGCGAGGTCACGGCCGACGTCTTCATCTGGGATACGACGACTCAGGGTATCGGCGCCCTGCGCGCCCTGCAAAAAGCCCGCGCGGCCCACCCGCCCGCGGGCGGCGGCACGCTGCGACTGGTCATCGCGGCGTCGTCCCCACGACCGACCGCCATGGCCGCCCAAGGCTTGGCGGTCGAGGACATCTATGCGTACCACGGCGATCCGCTGGTCAGCGGCTTCTGGGCCGAGTTCCGGCGTGCCGTGATCGCCGACTACAAAGCCCGAGGCATCAACGCCGTCAACAACGAGGGGCGGTTGGTGGTCGAGCCCGAGGTGGCGTCACAGCAGCTGCGCTGGTTCATCGACCGCGGAGGGGTGGGCCGGCCCGGCACCACCCTGCTCTGCGCGCACCTGATCTCGGCCCGCTACCAGCGAGGAGCCAGCGAGGTCGTCCTTCGCACGGCGGGCGGCGAGACCATCAGGGTAAAGGCCAAGGTGCTGATCGACGCGTCGGTCGAGGGAGATCTCGCCCTGGCTCTGGGCGCCCGCTACCGCTACGGTCTGGGCGGCACGGTGTTCGGACCCGCCACCGGGCCACCCCCCAAACCCGACGGCGACGTCAAGGACACCTGGATCCAGCGCGTGAGCACCCTCCTCACGCTCAAGGTCTACTCGGGCAAAGCGCCCCAAGTGGCCACCCTTGTCCACCCCTCCTACGACCCGGCGGACTACAAGCCCGACGACCGGATGGCCCAACGCAACGTCGATGCCTTCGCGAGCAGCTGGACCATGACGCACCCCCTCCCCAACGGCAAGCGCGAGTTCAACGAGACCTGGGGCGACTATCCCTGGGATATCGCGCTCCCCTACACCTACGTCTTCGGCTACCGCGACGACCCGAAGATCCGGCAGCGCCTCCGCGACCTCGTCCTGCAGTGGGCACTCGACAAGGTGCGCTACCTGCAGGAGAACAAGTATCCCTCGGTGGGGGTCGCGGCCGTGCCAAACCGCCTCTACCTGCGCGAAGGTCCCCGGGTGGTCGGGCTGCGCACGTACACCGGCGACGAAGTCAGCCACGGAGTGGCCTCGCAGACTGTGGTCTTCGGCCGTTACGCCCGGTACGACGTGCACCTCCCGGTCATCCAGGACCACGAGGGGGCCTTCGTGAACATCCCCCTGGGAGCGGTCATCTCCGCCGATTTCCCGGACCTTCTCATTCCCGGGCCGCTCTCCGCCGACCACCTGGCATACAACAGCGCCGCGCGCATGGAACCGGTGAGGGCGAACACAGGCGGAGCAGCAGGAGTGATCGCCGCGTTGGCCCTGTCCAAGGGCATCGCTCCGGCCAAGGTTCCCTACCTCGACGTGGCCGCCGAGCTCCGCAGCCAGGGCTACCGGCTGGCCCTTTAGGAGACGGTTGCCCTCTAGCGGACCCTCACGGTCTCCTCGCGTCGCGGCCCCACGGAGACCAGCACGACGGGGCAGCCCGCCGACTCGGCGACAAAGTCCAAATAGCCCCGCGCCTCCGCCGGCAGATCCTCCCACCGCCGCACGCCGGAGATGTCGGCCTTCCAGCCCGGAAGCGACTGATAGAGCGGCTGGGCGTGGTGGAAATCGGACTGATGAGGCGGCATCTCGTCGTAGCTCTGCCCCCCGGACACGTACCCGGTGCAGACCTCGATCTCGTCCAGGTCGTTCAGGACGTCCAGCTTGGTTATGCAGAGCCCGGTCATGCCGTTGACCCGCACGGCGTAGCGCAGAGCCACCAGGTCGAGCCAGCCGCACCGCCGCTCGCGTCCCGTCGTCGTGCCATACTCGTGCCCCACGTCGCGGAGACGGCGACCGGTATCATCGAGCAGCTCGGTCGGGAAGGGCCCCTCGCCCACCCGCGTGCAGTAGGCTTTGCATATGCCCCAGACCTCGTCGATGGCCGTCGGGCCGATACCCGAGCCGACGCAGGCGAAACCGGCGACCGGGTTCGAGCTGGTAACGAAGGGATAGGTGCCGTGATCGATGTCGAGCATGGTGCCCTGCGCGCCCTCGAACAACACGCTCCGCCCCGCGGCCACCGCCTGCCACAGCAGCAGCGAGGTGTCGGCGATGTACGGCCGCAGCGTCTCCGCCATCTGCAGGTAGCGGTCGCATTCCACCTCGAGCCCGGCCACGTTCTGGTCGTAGACCAGGCGCAGGATGTCGGACTTGCTCCGCATAGCGGCCTGCACCTTCTGGTGAAATATCTTCTCGTCGAGCAGATCCTGCATACGGATGCCCACGCGAGCAGCCTTGTCGGCGTAAGCGGGCCCGATCCCGCGGCGGGTCGTGCCGATCTTCTTGTTCCCCAGAGACATCTCGCGCACTTTGTCGAGAAGGATGTGGTACGGCATGATCAGGTGAGCGTTCCCGGAGATCTTCAGATTGGCGGTGGACACTCCCCGGCTCTCCAGCTCGTCGATCTCCGCGCGGAGGGCGGAGGGATCGATCACCACCCCGTTGCCTATGATGGCCGTCGTGTCCGGGTTGCAGATGCCCGACGGCACCAGGTGCAGAGCGAAGCGGCCCCGCTCGTTCTCGATGGTGTGGCCGGCGTTGTTGCCGCCTTGGTAGCGCACGACCACCTGGGCCTCGTCGCCCAGCAGGTCGACCACCTTGCCCTTGCCCTCATCGCCCCATTGGGCGCCCACTATAACCGTGACCGGCACGGAATCCTCCCTGGTCATCGAATCTTCGGCCGGCCGCGGGGCTCCCACCCGCGCGGAGGCCGTGCACAGTGTACCTCAGGGCAGCCCGAGGCCGCGGGAACAAGCGACCCCACTGCGTCGCCGCGCGCTGGCTACGTGGCGGCCCCCAAAAGTACCGCCCGCGCCGCGACCAAGCCGGAGGCCGAAGCCTGAACCAGGCCCCGGGTCACTCCCGCCCCATCGCCGACCGCGTACAGCCCCCGCACCTTCGTCTGCAGCCCCTCGTCGAGCTCCAGACGCGACGAGTAGAACTTGACCTCGACCCCGTACAGCAGGGTATCTCTACCCGCCACCCCGGGAAGCAACCCATCCATGGCCTCGAGCATGTCGATGATGTCCTGCAGGTGTCGATACGGAAGGACGAAGCTCAGGTCTCCGGGTGTCGATCCGGCCATGGTTGGCGGCACGCTGCACCGCGCGAGCCTCTCTTTGGTTGTGCGGCGCCCTGCCTGCAGGTCGGTCAGCCGCTGGACGATGATGTCCTCGCCCAGCAGGTTGGCCAGGCGCGCGATGGACTTGCCATAGGCGATGGGATCCTTGAACGGATGCGTGAAGCGCGTCGAGACCAGCAAGGCGAAGTTGGTCGAGAGCGTCTTCGGCCCCCCCTCGCCCCAGCTATGCCCGTTCACGGTGACGACGTCGCCGTAGTTCTCCTTGCTCACCTCGCCGCAGGGGTTCATGCAGAACGTCCGCACCGGGTCCTCGAAACGGGAAGTGGTGTAGAGCAGCTTGGGTTCGTACAGGTCGTCGGTGATCTCGTCGGTGACGACGGCGGGCACCTCCACCCGGACGCCGATATCCACCGCATTGGTGGTCACCGACAGGCCGAGCTGCTCGGCCTCGGCCTGCAGCCACGCCGCCCCCTCACGCCCCGGCGCGAGGATCACCACCGGGCTCTCGAACCGAGAGCCGTCAGCAGTCACGACGCCCGCGACCTGTCCCCCGGCGGCTCCGTCGGTCACCACTATGGACGTCACCGGCGTATCGGTCAGGATGTGGACGCGGCCATCGAGAGCCAGGCGCATCGCCTCGAGGACTTCCACACAGCGCTCGGTGCCCATGTGCCGGATCGGGGAATCGACGAGACGCAGGCGCTGCCGGAGCGCGCGCACGCGCCACGACGCCACCTTGTCCGGGTCGGCCCCGTGCAGTATGTCGGGGGCGCCGAAATCCCGCCACACGCGGTCGACGACGAGGATCGCCTCCTTCAGGCGCTCCACGCCGACGTACTCGCCGAGCCACCCCCCCACTTCGGGGCTGAGGGTCAGCTTGCCGTCCGAGAACGCCCCCGCTCCACCCCACCCACAGGTGATGTCGCAGGGACGGCAGTGGACACAGCGGCCGGACTCCCGGGAGGGACAGCGGCGTTCGTGAAGAGCGCACCCCTTCTCCACGAGAAGGATGTCGAGATCGGACTCGCCCGCAAGCTCGAGCGCGGCGAAGATGCCCGCCGGCCCGGCCCCCACGATGATCGCGTCGTACCGCTCCGTCCCCTCGGCCGCCACCCTCATCCCACTCTCCAGTGCTCTCGCGACGTGGCCTCCCGCTGCTCGAGCGCCTTCCGTAGCCTCGCCGATGGCTCCCCCGCTCCCACCAGAGGACGCCCATCGAGGCTCACGCACCGGCAGACTCCCACGAGACTGCCGGTCAACAGGATGACGCCCTCGCGAGCCTCCTGCACGGTCACCCGGCGCTCCTCGGTCGTGATACCCATCACGCGCGCTTCTTCTACCACCACGCCCACCGTCACTCCCGGAAGCCTGTGCCCGGCCGGAGGCGAGACGAGCGCCTCGCCGTCCCACAGCAACAGGTTGGAGAACGACCCCTCGGTCAGACCAGGCGGCTCCCCGCCCATCAACAGGCACTCGAAAGCCCCGGCCTCCTCGGCCCGCGCCTTCGCCGCGACACTCGCGAGATAGCTCCCCGACTTGAGCCAGGGCAGCGGGCGGTGGAGGTCGGCGGCGGTGATCACCCCCACTCCTCGCTCGTACCAGCGCTCTTCGAATCCAGTCACCCCGTCCACGCGGGCCACCACCCGCGGCCGCCTTCCCTCTCGAGGCGCCGTCATGCCCCGGCCACCTCCCGGTTGCACTCCGCCCGTGACCTGGATGCGCAGAGCGCCCCGGCCAACAGGCCGTTCCCTCAACAAAGCCCGTACCCCCGCTTCGATCTCCTGCAGCCTGATGGGGAACCCAAGCTCGGCACACGCGGCGCCCAGCCGGATGGAATGGGCGGACCAGAGACAGGGCTCGCCGCCGACCACCTTGAGTGTCTCGAAGACGCTCTCGCCGAACAGCAACCCCCGATCGAACGCCGACACGAGCGCCTTCTCCGGCTCGACCAGGCGACCGTCGAGTAGGACGACGTCGGGAAGGATGTCGGGAGGGACCTCCCCGGCCATGCGCGGACCCGCCTTACCCAGTGGAGCTCAGCCGCGAAGCCAAGCCCACAGCGCGAACCATCGCCTCGGCCTTGCTCAGACTCTCGAGGTACTCGCGCTCCGGCACCGAATCGGCCACGACGCCCCCTCCGGCCTGGGCGTAGACCCGCCCATCCACGCGCACGAGGGTACGGATCACGATGTTCGTATCCATGTCTCCCCCATACCCGAAGAACCCGAAGGACCCGGTATAGGGGCCGCGACGCACGGTCTCAAGCTCGTCGATGATCTCCATGCAGCGCACCTTCGGGCAGCCGGTTATGGTCCCCCCCGGGAAGAGCGCCCGTAGCAGGTCCACCGCGTCCTTGCCCGGCGCGAGAGTCCCCGCGACGTTGCTCACGATGTGGATGACGTGGGAGTACCTCTCGTTGACCATCAGCTCGTCCACGTGGACGCTGCCGTATTCGCACACCCGCCCGAGGTCGTTCCGCTCCAGGTCGACCAGCATGATGTGCTCGGCCCTCTCCTTCGGGTCGAGGTTCAGGTCGTCGGCCAAAAGGCCATCCTCGGCGAAGTCGCGTCCCCGGCGGCGCGTGCCCGCGATGGGGCGCGAGTCCGCGCTGCTGCCCCTCAGGCGGACCAGCCGTTCGGGCGAGCTGGAGAAGAGCTCGTAGCCCGATAGGCGGAGGTAACCGGCGAAGGGCGAGGGGTTCACCTCCCGCAGCACCCGGTAGAGCAGGGCGGATCCCCCCATGTAGCTCATCTGCAGCCGCTGTGCGAGGTTGGTCTGGAAGACGTCACCGGCCCATACGTACTCGCGGCCGCGCGAGACCATCTCCTCGTACTCGGCCTTTGTCACGTTCGAAGCCGTGCCCAGACTCTCGTCGCGGCTATGCCCTGCGACATCGAGCCCCAGCTGGCCCCGCGGCGCACGCGCCGCGGCCGAGACCAACCGCTCGACCTCCTCCAAAGCGTCGATGCTCTCCGCGACCGCGACGACCTGGTCTCGCTCGTGATCGAAACAGAGCCAGCGCGTGGGGAAGAGCACGTCGAAATCGGGGATGCGCAGGTCGTCGGTGACCGAGTCCGGCAGCCTCTCGATGTAACGGGCGGCGTCGTAGGTGACGAGGCCATACGCACCCACCCACTCCAGGTCGCCTCCCCGGGGGCCCCACCAGACCGGCTGCTCGCCTTTTGCCTCCGCGAGAAGCTCCCGCAAAACCACGAAGGGGTCTCCGTTCGATTCCTCACGAACCCACCGCGACCGACCGCCGTCCCCGCGGCCAATGGGCCTGCCTCCACTCGCCCGAGACACGACGACCCGGCCGTCCTTGGCCCACAGGTGCATGTTCGGCTGCCAGGCGAGGAACGAGCGCCGCGCCAGCTTGGCGCTGCCCCCGGCACTGTCCAGGAGCACCGCGAGCTTCCCGGGATCCTCCGGCGGCTCGCCGGCCCCGTCGAGTCCCATACCCGTCGGGAAAGCCCCGATCCGCTCGAGCAGCTCCACCGGGCGGTAGGCGAAGGGGCCAAGAACCGTTGCCTGAAGGCTCGTCATGAGCTGCTCAAACCCGGCTCCAGCCCCCGTCGTCTGGAGGTATGGCTCCGCGGCCGCCGCCCCCACCGCCGCCCCGGGCATCGTCCGGCATGTCCATGAACCGGGTGTAGCTCTTCACGAAGGCGAGGGAGCAGTGGCCCGTCGGCCCGTTCCGCTGCTTTCCCACGATGATCTCGGCCACGCCCTTCTGGTCGCTGTCCTTGTTGTACTCCTCGTCCCGGTAGATGAAGAGCACCACGTCCGCGTCCTGCTCTATGGCGCCCGACTCCCTCAGGTCCGAGAGCAACGGCCGCCGGTTGGTGCGCTGCTCGACCTGGCGTGAGAGCTGGGACAGCGCCAGCACCGGCACGTCGAGGTCGCGGGCGAGGATCTTCAGACCCCGCGAGATACGGGCGATCTCCTGCTGCCGGTTCTCGGCCGACGTATCGCCCACCATGAGCTGCAGGTAGTCGATCACTATGAGACCCAGGTCGCTGTGCCGGGCTTTGAGCCGGCGCGACTTGGCCCGGATCTCCATCAGGTTCACCGAGGCCGTGTCGTCGATGAAGATCGGCGCGTTGTACAGCGGGGTCAGGGCTTGCGTAAGCTTGCTCCATTCGCTCGGCTCGAGCTGCCCGTGGCGCAGACGTTGACTGTCGATGCGCGCCTCGGCGCACATCATGCGCTGGACGAGCTCAGGCTTGGACATCTCCAAGCTGAAGACCACGACCCCCTTTGACTGGTTCACCGCGACGTTCCGCGCGATGTTCAGGGCGAGGGCGGTCTTGCCCATCGAGGGACGCGCGGCGAGCACGATCAGGTTGGCCGGCTGGAGCCCGGTGATCAGGTTGTCCAGGCGCTGGAAGCCCGTCTCGACGCCCGTGCTGCGGCGCCCCTCGGTCATGATCTTCTCGAGCTCGACGAAGTTGTCGGAGATGACCTCCCCGATGGGCACCATCTCGCCCGTTGCTCGGTTCTGGGCGATGTCGAAGACCAGCTGCTCCGCACGGTCGATGAGATCCATGGGCGCCTGGTCGCGCCGGTAGCCCATCTCGGCGATCTGGGAGCCCACGTCGATCAATGAACGCAAGAGGTAGAGCTCGCGGACGATCTCGGCGTAGTAGCGGGCGTTCGATACGGCCGGCACGGCCTCGACCAGGCTGTGCACGTAGGCGGTGCCTCCCACATCCTCGAGCCGGCCGCGGTTGCTGAGCTCCTCGCTGACCGTGATCCAGTCGAAAGGCTCGCCTCGGCTGTAGAGGTCCTCGGCCGCTTCGTAGATGGCTTGGTGCGAGGGCCGGTAGAAGTGGGGCGGACGCAGTATCTCGCTCACGACGGCCATCAGGTTGTGCGCCGTCATCAAGGCGCCCAGGACGGATACCTCAGCGTCGAGGTTCTGAGGCGGCAGGTAGCCGCCCCCGTCGTCGTCTCGCCGTCCGCCCTGGGACATCGTCTTCCCCCCGCGCCCTCTAGGAGCTGCTGAAGCTCGAAGCCTTGGCCGCCACGACGCGCTGACCGGCGCGATACGGCGTCCTCGGTCGTGCGAATAGCGCTGCTATTCGCGCTTCCTGCGTCCTTGTCTCCCACTCGTCCATCGCGCCCTGGCGGCGAAGCGTCACTCTTCAGCAGCCCTCGGGCCGGTACTCAGGCTTGGGCGCCCTCAGGCACCACCATGACCTTGACCTCGGCCGGCTCGACGCTCTGATGCACATCGACCTTGACCATGAACGTGCCCGTGGTCTTGATGGGTTCTTCGAGCAGGACCTTGCGCTTGTCGAAGCGGATCTTGCGCGCCCCGTACAACGCTGAGGCCACGTCGGCATTGGTGATCGACCCGAACAGGCGGTCGCCCGAACCCACCGAGGCGGGGATGGTTAAGACCGTCTTGTTCAGTAGGTCGCGGGTCTCCTCGGCCTGCTCGGCTTCGCGGCGCTCACGCGCGGCCTTCTCGTCGACCGAGCGCCGCACCGCGGCCACGCGACCGGCAGTGGCCTGCTGGGCTAAGGCCCGGGGGAACAGGAAATTTCGGGCGTAGCCATCGGAGACGTTGATCACGTCGCCCTTCTGGCCCACCTTGTCCACATCTTTCAGCAGTATCACTTCCATCTAGCTCTCCTCGTGATCGTTCATTCTGGGGCCCGCTGGTGTGACCGGCCCCTGTCCCACTCCCTGTGGGGGGTAACGCTTGCGATAATCGAACCAAGTATCCAGGAGGCCGGCCCAACTCGTGAGTTGCAGCATGACCTGGCCCAGGACCGCGGCGGCATAGAGCACCATGCGCCCGCCCGAGCTCATCTGGCGCGAGACGGCGAACCAGTGGACCAGTGCCAGTCCCTGAAGAAAGAACAAGGTCTGGAAGAACACCAGCAGGTTCAGTCCGACCAGCCGGACGGTGTCCTCATGGGCTCCGAAGCGGGATGCCAACAGGCTCAGCGCCAGACCAGCGATGTAGCCGTACGCGGTCCCCCAGTGGAGGCGGAAACGCGAGAAGGCCAGCTCGCCCACCGACCTCTCCCCGACGTGGGGGTAGACCGCCGCCGCGAGAGCGAGGCTCACACTCGCCAACATGACACCCGCGACAGCGACGATGGACGGGGCCACGTAGGGGATCATGTCGACAGCCTGCCGCACCTGTTGCGAGGCGGCGTCGATGGAAGCCTGCGACATCCCCATCGTGCTGTAGGCCTTACTCGCGGCGGCAAAAGACTCGTCGATGAGCTTCAAGACCTTGTCGACGCTCATGCCCGTGAGGACCCACACGAGGCCGCTCCATATGACCAGGGCCACGCTAGCGCCCGCGCCGGTGATGAGCAGGGTCGCGGAAAAACCGCGCCGGGCACGGAGCGCCACGCCGAGGACGACGCCCAGGGCACCCGCGAGCAGTAGGGCCATGAGGCCGTTCGTGGGTCCGGTCACCACGCCCGCCAAGACGGCCGCACACGCAGTCGCCGCGACGCCCACCTTCACGCCCCGCCTCAAGGTCACGAAACCGATGGGCAAGGGCAGCGCGGGGATCACGAAAAGCGCGATCAGCGGCACGTACGCGGCGACGATGGTCAGGACGACCGCGAGGGCCACCGCTTTGCCGGCCTCGCTGACGGCGGATGTGGAAAAGCTGCTCACGCCTGCCTTGTGCAGGGACCTCTCCAACCGCTTATCGGTTGGAGTACGGCAGAAGAGCTACCTCGCGGGCGCGCTTCACGGCCACGGCGATCTGGCGCTGATGCCGGCGGCACGCACCCGTGGTGCGGCGAGACCGGATCTTCGCCCGCTCGGACATGAACCGACGCAGCAGGTTGTAGTCCTTGTAGTCGACCTCTTCGATCTTCTCTTTGCAGAAGTAGCAGTACTTACGGCGCCGATTGCCCGATGTGGGCCTCGTGCGCCGTCGCTTCGCGAATGCCACGTTCGTCATCCTCCTGATCGACGGCTAGAACGGTATGTCGTCCTCTCCGCCGAAGTCGATATCTTTGAAATCCTGGTCGGGAGCCGGCGGCCGGCCGGCAGACGGAGCGTAGCCGCCCCGGTTACCTCCACCGCCGCCTTCTCCCTGGCCGCCGATGAACATCACGGTGTCCGCGATGATCTCGACCTTGCTGCGCTTCGTGCCGTCCTGGGCCTCCCAGCTGCGCTGGTCGAGCCTCCCGTCGACCGCCACCTGCCGGCCTTTCGTGAGGTACTTCGCACAGTTCTCGCCTTGCTGCCCCCACACGATGACGTCGAAGAAGTTGGGCTTCTCCACCCACTGCCCCGATCCATCCTTGTACGAGGAGTTCACCGCGACACCCAAGGTGCACACCGAGGTACCCCCCGGAGTCTGCCGCAACTCAGGATCGCGCGTCAGATTGCCCACCAACGTCACGTGAGCGATGCCCCTGGCCATCTCCTGCTCCTACTCTTCAGTGGTGGCCGCCGCCGGTGCGGCGGGGACGGGCTTGTCCAGCTTTATGGGCTGGGCGCGAACGACGGCGTCCGTGATCTTGAAGACGCGGGTCACCTCGTCGAGGGTCTTGGGCTGCGCGTTGAAGTACATGACGTAGTAGTAGCCTTCGTTCATGTGGTCGATCTCGTACGCGAAGCGCCTCTTGCCCCATTCGTCGACCTTGCCCATGACGCCACCGTCACCGGTGATCGTCTCCTTAGCGCGGTCGAGGATGGCGGCGCGTGCCTGGTCCTCGGTGTCGGGACGCAGAATCACCATCAGCTCGTAGCTGTTCAGTTGGGTTCACCTCCTTCGGACTCATGCGGCCCCGGCCTCACTGCCGGAGCAGGGGTGAGTATTCGATTGTCCGGATGCCCCACAGAAGGCATGCGGCCGCTTGACGCGGACTCCGCAGTATACACGCGCTCGGCGGCGGAAGCTACCGGCGCCTCGCAGACGTGCGTCGTCGTCTGGATGTCGGCGGTGACCCGCGAGGCGAACGCCTGCGCCATGGTCTCGTCGTACACGGCAAACGGCACGCCCTGCCTGCTAAGGACCGCTTCGGCGGCTGCCAGGTGCGACACCCATAGGGCCAAAGCGATACCACAAAGACCTTGAAGCCCGGGCGGCTTGGGGACCACTTCGATATCCAGGCCCGCTTCCAGCAGCGCGTCCTCGGCCTGCAGAGCCGCTTGCGTGGTCATGAAGATGAGGATCGCCTGCTGCTCGGTCACGACCGCTCCTCGTGGATAACCGGCATCTTCGTGCCCTCGACCCCGCGCCTGCGGGGCGAATCCCACGATGCGGAGTATAGACCCCGGCGCGGACAGATCGACGGCGCCCCGGTCGGTAGCCCGGGGCGCCGTCGATGCCCCCAGCGGGGGGCCGTCCACTCAGATGTCCGGCTAGTCGGAGTCCTCAGTCCGGAGCTCGTCGGGCTCCGCCTTGGGCGCGACCGGGGCGGAGGGAGGGGCCCCCGAAGGCGCCGTCTGCGCGTAGTATTCCTGCGGCTGCGCATAGCCGTACCGGCGCGTCTCCTGCGCCCTCTGCCTTTCTTGAGACCGCCGCACGAAAGGCCGAGCGATGCGGTAGGCGATGTACGCCAGTATCGCCACGAGCACCAGGGCCGGAAGGGCCCCGCCAAGGCCGACGACGATGGAGTTCAACGTGCCCACGAAGGCGTGGAGGGCGTCGCTCAAGGCGCCGGTGAACCCCCAGCCCTGGGTGGACGCCTGCTCAGCGCCGACCTCATAGAGGTTCATGGTGATGGTGGAGTAGCTCGTATGCTCGTCGAGGAAGCGCAGGCGCCCCTTGAGCTGCTCGATCTCCTGCTGTGTCTGAGCCAGGTACTGCTGCACCTGCAGGACTTCTTGGACGTTCTTCGCCTTGTCCATCAGATCGGTGAGCGCCTTCTCCTGGGTCTGAGCGTTGGTCAGACGGGCCTGGAGGTCGACGTACTCCTCGGTCACATCCTGCGTCTCGATCTTCTGCGACTTGAGCTTGCCCAGGGCCGTAGCGTCGGCGAGGGCGTCCGGGAACGATTTCTCCGGCACGCGCAGGGCGACGGTGCCGCTGCGCATGACGTCCTCTTCGCCGGATGCGGTGGAGTCCGAGGAGATGATGTAGCCGCCGTACTTGTCGGCCAGCAGAAGGGCATTGCTGAAGGCCATCTGGAACTTGCCCTGGGCCACCTCGAGCATGAGGGTGGCGTTGCCGATGATCTTGCGGTCGCTCGAAGCGACCAGATCGAGAGAAGCGTCTCCGACCGCTCCGGAGCCCTTCGCTTCAAAAGGCGCGCCCGACGGTTGAAGGGCGCTGGCGGCCGAGCCTGCCGCCGCGGCAGTCGCCGTCGCGGCTCCGGCGAACGTGTCCGGCACAGCGGCGGTCGTCGTCACGCTCGATCCGCCGCACCCCGCGGCAAGGAGCGAGATCGCGAGAGCCAGCGCCGCCAGCACGGCAATCGCTCTCCCGGTCCTTCCAGCCCCCTTCCGAGTATCCATGACCTTCTCCTCCTCCAACGGCGATGCTTCGTGGCTCCTAGGACGCCCGAGCCACGTAACGGGGTTCCGGCTTCGGGCGAAACGGCCTGCACGAGAAGCAGATGTTACGAAGGGCGCGGGCCCGCCCCCGGTGATCCACCCGCGTCCTCCTCGAGGCGCTCCCGCACCGCTCGGACCACGCCCCGCACCGCCTCGACGTATTCGGGCGCCCGGTCGTATGGAGGAGCCTCGTCCAGATCGGACCGGCGGACGTCGTCACTGTATGGCAGTGAGCCGATGATCTCCAGATCGGGCAGCAGGCCCTTCACCTGCTCGACCTCGGTGGGGTCGACCTTGTTCAAGACCACGAAGACCCTCTTCACCCCGATGTCCGCGGCCAGCTTGCGGATGGAGTCGGCCGTGCGGGCGCTGCGCGCCCCCGGCTCGACGACCACGATCATGGCGTCGACCGCTTCCGCGGTCCCCCGCCCGAGGTGTTCGATGCCCGCCTCCATGTCGAGCACGACCACCTCTTTGCGCCGCAGCAGCAGGTGGCGCAAGAGCGAGCGCAGCAGCACCGACTCGGGGCAGACGCAGCCGCCGGCCCCCTCCTTGACCGTGCCCATGACCATCAGGCGGATGCCGTCGAAGGGCACCGAGAGCTCGTCGGGGATGTCATCCACCCTCGGGTTGATCTTGAAGAAGCCGCCCATCGTGCCCAAGGTGGCTCCCGTGCGCTCCTCGATCAGCTCCTTCATGTCGGCGATGGGCACGATCGCGCGCGCGACATCCGGCGAGATTCCCACCGCACTCGCCAGGTTGGCGTCGGGGTCGGCGTCGACGGCGAGGACCTTGTACCCGTCGGCGGCGAACACGCGCGCCATGGTCCCCGCCAGGGTGGTCTTGCCCACTCCGCCTTTGCCCGTCACAGCGATCTTCACGGCGTCCAGGCCTCCTCTCTCGTCACGGGATGAGTCCGGCGAGCGAGCTCATGACGCACGCCGTCTCCTCAGGGTCTCTCAGACCGGTCTTGATTACCGGCACCTTCTCGGGCAGCTCCAGGAGCTCGCGCACCTGCTCTTCGGAGACCTGCTCGTCGACCAGCGAAGCGTACGCGGCCACCATGTAGGGCCGGTCTCCGATCTCCCGCATGAGCGCTATGTCGCGACGCGACGCGACGACGGCATCCCGGGAGTTGATGTTGACCAGGACCACGAACCCCGAAGTCTCCAGCGCCATCCGTTTGACGACGGAGAGAGGGGTGCGCGCTTCGCACGCGTATACCAGCGAGTCGCCTTCGTCCGCTTCGCGCACGCCCGCGGAGATGCGCACCTCGAATGACTCGTCGTCGACGGTCTCGATGCGGAGGTGGGAAGAGAGCTCTCCCGAGCAAACGGCCCGCAGGAACATCTCGTTGTACACGTCGATGGGGCCGATGAGACCTATCGCCACCTTCTGGCCCAGCAGCTCCAGGGTGGGATCGCGGATAGTGATCATCCCCGAGCTGAGAAGCCGGTGCACCGTCTTGGCCGTGCTGAACCGGTCGAAGCCGGAATCGGCGATGATGGTATTGATGTCCCGGCGACCGTCGATGAAGCAGATGACCTCCCACTCCGAGCGGCTGATGCCGACCTCGGAAGCCGTCGTCGGCACGAGGTAGGGCACTTTCTCCAGGGACCCCACGGAGTCCATGATGACGGTCCACTCGTCGATCCGCCGGCACCCTTCCGTGATCACGGCCTCGGCGTCGAGGCACACGACGACGTCGTCGACCCGGGGCGGCCCGCCGGGAACGAACTGAAACTCGGCCTGCGCGAGGGTGAACAGGTTGAAGACGGCGTCGGCGATCTGGTCACGCAGATACCGCTCGAGGGCGTCGTCCGGGACAAGCCCCTTCTCCTTCAGCACGGCGGCAAGCACGCGCGGTTCCTCGGCCCGCCGCTGCTCTTCGAGGGCGATGGCCAGCTCCGACTGCCGGAGGTTCCCCGCCTTGACGAGCCGCTCCCCCAGGGGGGCGCCGCTCAGGCTCGACTGTGCGTAGTAGATCTCGCCGTCGCGCAGGAATACCTCTCCGCCCCGCTTGCCGGCGAAGACCTTCAGAGCCCCTGTCTTGCGCGTCATCTTGAGCATCCTGAAGATCTCGTTCAGACTGAGGTCCTGGACCCGGCCTTCGAGCTGCATCTGTTACTCCCCACCCAGGGGACGAGCCGGCACTCCACCTACGCGGGCCGCGGCAGGCACGTCCTTGTTCACGAGACTATGCGCGGATACCACCGCCCCGTCGCCAATCGTGACGCCGGGAAGGATGGTGCACGAGGCGCCCACGACCACGTCCCGCCCGATCTGCACCCGGCCGGTGCGCAGCTCGTGTCGGAGGTACTCGTGCGCCAAGATCACGGTGTTGTAGCCGATGATGGTCTCGTCTCCCACACTGATGAGCTCCGGAAAGAAGATGTCGAGTGTGGCGCTCAAGGCGAAGGATGTATGAGACCCGACGTTCACGCCTATCCTTCGATACAGCGCGTTCTTCCACCCCAGATACGGCAAATAGCGGCAGACATAGATCACCAGGAAGTTACGGGCCACGCGCCGGAGAGGGACGCGGTGCTGCCACATCCACAACGAGTTGACGTCCCCCGAGGGGTAGTGGTCGAGCCGGTCCTGCCGGCGCTCACCCTGCTCACGATCGCTGATCGCACACTCCTCGGTCCGGGGGGCCGCCCACGGCAAAGAGGAGCCTCGGACGGCCTGCGAGGCGCCAGTCTAACACGGCCTGGCGTACCTAAACTCCCCTGACTTTGTGCCGATACTATCGTGGAGATGGTCGAAGCAATTGGCACAGACCTGGGGGGAAGCCAGTACCAGCCGGAGCGGACGGAGCCGTTCAAGGCCAACTACGCCTTGGTCGTGACCCGTTGGAGCATGTATGCGGGCGGCTTGGCGGCGGCGGTCCTCTTGGTGGGTCGCCTGCTGGGGCTCGAGCAACCCGGGATCATGCTCCCCATGATCACCCTGGCGGTCTTCTACGTGATCCTCAGCCCGGTGGCGTTCTTCGCCCGCCGTTACCGCAACAGCTGGGACGAGCGTCTCGATCTGATCGTCGCCGGCGTCATGATCTGCCTCGACATAGTCACCGGCAGCGTGGTGTTGTTCGCCACGGGTGGACCGGAGTCGGCGCTCCTCTTGTTGGTGCCGGTGGTCCCGTTCGCCCTCCGGCTCATGGGACGTGTGATCCACTCGGTGGTCTTCGCAGCGGCTTTGATCCTGGCACTCGGCGCGATGACGGCTCTGGAGGAGATCGGGAACGGCATTCACTTCAGCTCGGTGACCGACAATCTGGCGACCCACCATCCAGCGGTCGCCATCACGCTGGTGCTCACCGTCTCGGCCGCGGTCATCGCCTCGACCATCCTCGCCGACAGCACAGCCAAGATGCTCCGGCGGCGAGAAGCCGAGGCGCTCGAGTTCTCGGAGAAGATGAACCTCCGGGCCGAGAAGCTGGGACTTCTTCTCCGCGTGGGCAGATTGCTCTCTCGCACAACCAGCTTCGACGATATCGCCCGAGGGGCCCTCGAGCACATCCACCAGCACTTCGAGGCGTACGCCACCGTCCTCTATCTCCAACAACCGGGGGGCCGTCTGGAAGTCGTGCAGGCCCTGGGAGACGGCATCGGACCAGAAGCCGACGAGACCACCTTGGCCATGACCACCCTGGCGCAAGGCCACGCGCGCCTCTGGCCGCCCAATCCCTCGGGCGACGGAAGCGCTCACTCGGCGATGGTGGCCCCTCTGCTCGTAGAGGGCACAGGGTACGGGGCCATCAAGGTGGTCGCGCCCTCGGGCGCCGACCTCAATCAATCGAAGCTCGCACTGCTGGAGACCATCGCGGCCGAGTTGGCCGGCACTCTCCGCACCGCCGGCGCCTACCAGGCCACCAACGCCGACCTCAGCCGGGCCGCCGCCGAGCTCGAGGCGCTCAACGCCTTCACCCGCAAGATCAGCGCCAGCTTCGACCTGCAGGCCATAAGCGACAGCCTGCTCGAGATGGCCATACGGGTGACCACCTCCGACCACGGCAACATCACGATCATGAGAGAAGACGGAGCCGGCCAGGAAGTGGTGCGGTTCATGGGCTATGACGAGGTCACGGAGCGCCGGCTGAGAGCGCTGTCGTGGGGCCTGTCTCGGGGCCTCTACGGGCGCGCGCTCCGCACGGCCCGCCCCGTCTGCGTGGGCGACGTCACGAGCGACCTCGACTACGTCCCGGTGATGCCCGACGTGCGTTCGAAGATGTGCGTCCCTATCGTCGTGAGCGGCCGCGTGGAGGGCATGGTCAACCTCGAGAGCGCGCACCGCGAGGCCTACTCCAAGAGCGACGTCGATTTTGTGGCCGCGCTGGCCGAATCGACCGCTGTCTCGGTCAAGAACGCGCGGCTCTACCGAACCGTCGAAGAAGCCGCCCGGCGGGACGGCCTCACCGGACTGTACAACCACTCGTACCTTCACCAGAGGCTGGAACAGGAGCTCGAACGGTCACAGCGCTACGCACGCCGGCTGAGCTTGATCATCATGGATGTCGACGATTTCAAGCAGTACAACGACCTCAACGGCCACCTGGCCGGCGATCAGGTACTGCGATGGCTGGGGCAGACCCTTCTCAACACCACCCGCCGGGTGGACGTGGTAGCCCGGTACGGGGGCGAGGAGTTCGCGGTCATCATGCCCGAGACCACCCACGACTCGGCGCTGCAGGCAGCCGAGAAGCTGCGGGCTCTGATCGACTCGAAGCAGCCGAGCTCCTGGCCGGCCCAGCTCACGCTGAGCTTCGGAGTCGCCTCATACCCGGACGACGGCCGCACCTCAGCCGCCCTGGTGGACATCGCCGACCAGCGCATGTACCTGGCCAAACGAGCAGGTAAGAACCAGGTGATCGCGTTCGGCTAGTGTCCTGCTGAATTGTGGCGTTTCGCCTCAGGGGGGATCTAGTCGAGCCCGAAGCGGGCCTTGTAGCCCTCCAGCAGTCCCCAGCATCCGCTGAGCATCATATCCCCGTGCATGGATGCCTCGACCTCTCTAGGCACGGCCCCGCTGAAACGCGCGCGGTTGGGTCCGGTGACCATCACGGGCAGTTCTCCCAGATCGACGGGAGCCGACGGTGACCACACGCCGTGCCCGTCGTCGGCCAATACCTCCTCGCTGGCAAGCGTGCCCTGGGCGAACCTGCGGAGGTAGTCGGCCATGGACTCCCTGCCGACCTTGCCGGTGTGGTGCTCGAAGAGACCGTCGACCGCGTCTCCCCGGATGAACGATGCGATGGTGTGCCCGTTGCCGTAGTTGACGGCAAGGCAGTCTCGGCCCTCCGCGGCAAGCGCCGCGCCCCAGAGCGCGGATGGTCCGGTATCGCCCACCACGCAGGGCGCATCAGCGGGAAGGCAACCGGCGGCGGCCTTCATCCGCGTGAACCATGCGGGGATCGCGGCAGGCTCGAAGAACAAGCGCTCCAGACGCCCGTCGGGGGAGAAGAGCTCGACCAGACGCTCGAACCGGAACACCCGGTCGCTCACACCGGGGGGAGCCTCCCCATGATCTTGCACCGCTATCGCGTAACCGTCGGGCACGCGTCGCACGCCCAGCAGGCGCAGGGCCTCGAGGAGGTCCGAGGCGCGCAGGTCGCCGGAGCGGACGTCGACGGCCCGCCCGGCGGCCAGT
>JAJZQZ010000167.1 GCA_021802965.1 Actinomycetes bacterium | reverse complement strand
CTACTCCGTCACGCCGGCGACTGTCGCCGGCTCCCAGAGAGACCCGCCCGTTGTCGCGGCGTGGGGCAACACGTCGTGCCAAATGAGAGCGGCGGCCCGGAGGGCCGCCGCTCTCGCCTTTCACCTCACTTGACCGGCACCGCTGCGCTACAGGTCGCTACCCCTGGGACGGCAGCAGCGCCGCCGAGGCGAAGTCAGTTGACAGGCCACGTCGTGGGCATTACCGACACGTCGTCGAGGTAGGTGATCGCGCCTCCGCCTTTCGGCTGGACACCGAACTCGATGGTGTCAGGCAGGTACGAGGATTGCCCGGCGTATGTGTTGTTGTAGTAGATCCGCTGGAGGTTGTTGTCGAGATCGACGACGAAACTGACAGGGACCCACTGACCAGTGACCAGTGGGACACGGTAGGGGCTAATGAGCGGCCACATATAGGACCCCAAGCCGTTCAGGAAGACGTACCCGCTCGACGTGGCAGACAGCCAGAACTGTATATCCACACTGGCGCCCGCAGGCACGTACCACCACATCTCCACCTTCCATACGCCGCTGGTCGCTGGGAACCCGTGAACGACGGTTCGAGCGACCGTACTTGATTCGGGGGTGAGCTTCAGGGAGTAAGGTGCGCTCCGGTAGTAGTCGTTGCTGACCGTCAGCGGCGGGCTTCCCGCGCCGACGTAAGGCTCTTGCCAGCCGCCGACTCCGTTCATATCCGATCCCGGTTGGTACGAGTCGAAGCTGTCAGACCACCCGACCACCGTGACCTGCTCGGATCCGCTCTCGGCCGCCGAGAACAGGCTCCCCGCTGCGGGCACGTATTTGGCCTGGAACTTGTAGAGGCCCTCCGCAAGGACTCCTCCCTCCCAGGGGGCTCCGGTCCCCAGTCCCTGATCCGTGGTGGTGAACGTGAAGGGCTGAGTGGCGTTAGCGGGGATCGGCTGGTTGTAGACCACCCACGTGTGGCCGTCCGGCATCGTACCCGTCACCACTATCGATCCGGTCGGCGCCACGTCCCCGGCCGAGGTGTCCCAGGTGAGGGTGACCGTGTCATGTACCCATGCGGGTGCCGACACTGTCGCGTCGACCCCGGTGGACAGCTGGGTGCCGATTTCCACGCCGAACGAGGCCACGGGATAGAGCCACCAGTCGGCCCAGAGCTCCAGGTCGTGCGCCGGCATGGTGCCCGTCACGAACGGGTTCCAGTCGGCGTCACGCCAGCCGTCGAACCTGGCGTCCGGCCGGGTCAGCGTAGGAGGAGACACCTGGGCCCCCTCCTCGAGCGGGTAGATCAGGTCAGGCCCCCCGGTGAGGGGGTGGAGGATCAGGTTGTAGGTGACTGCATTCGGCGTCCAACTCGCATAGAGCTGCAGATCGCGAGCGGGCATGGTGGTGAAGACGTAAGGGGCGCCGCTGAAGTCCGCACTCTCGTACCAACCGGCGAAGGTGTAGCCCGCCCGGGTCACCGAAAGAGGGTAGATGGTCTTCCCGTACCTGATCGGGTTGGGGGTGAAGTCGTAATCCCCGTTGTTCGGATGGAAGGTCATCTCGTAGGCGTTGCGGCTGTACCGATACTCAACGACCGTGCTGCCGTCGCCCTTGATAGTAACTGTCTGCGGCGCATCGAGAGCAGTGAAACCCTCGTAGGTCTTCACGGCCGGGGTGACCTGGGTGCCGGTCGTGCCACTGAACGTTTCCGACTCGAACACACTGTACAGATCACCCGCGATGATCTCCTTGTAGTGCTTGACGGTGAACTGGGTGTCCGTATTGGCCGTCCACTTGGCGTAGAGCTCGAGATTCAAGGCGGGCATGGTGCTGGTTGTCGTGTAGGCCGTGCCGCTGAATCCGGCGTTGTCGTACCAGCCGCCGAAGGTGTAGCCCGCATTGGCCACCGAGGGAAGGACGATCAGCGCCCCGAACTTGAACCCAGTGGTAGTGTTCGCCCCCCCGTTGTTCGGATGCAAGGTGACCTGATAGCTGTTGCGCGTGTAGTAGTAGTTGACGACTGTACTGCCGTTACCGTTGATGGTCACAGTCTGTGCCGTGGGAGGGGTGAATCCGGCATAGGTGTTCCGGGCCGGCGTGACGGAGGTTGCCGTCGTTCCGGTGAACGCCTGCGTTGCCACCAGGCTATAGGTAGCAGCAGCCAGGTTCTCCTGGTAGTGCTTGACCGTGTACGGGGTGTTCGTATTTGCTGTCCACTTGGCGTAGAGGTGCAGGTTTGCGGCCGGCATCATGGTTCCGGTGTAGGGGGACCCGGCAAGTGTCGCGTTGTCATACCATCCACCGAACGTGTAACCGGCTCGGGCCACCACGGGCGGTGCGATCTGCCCTCCGAACAGGACGGTCCTGACTATGTCGGCATCGGGGGTGCCCGGAGTGAAGGTCAACTGATAGCTGTTGCGCGTGTACCGGTACTCCACCACCGTGCTGCCGTCGCCGTTGATCGTCACGGTCTGTGCCGCCGGAGCGGTGAAGCCGGCATAGGTGTTCCGGGCCGGCGTGACCGAGGCTCCCGTCGCCCCTATGAGGTTCTGGGTGGCGAACAGCGCGTAGGAAGTACCGGCAAGCGTTTGCTGAAGATGCCTGACGGTGTACGGCGTGGTCGCGTTAGGCGTCCACTTTGCATACAGCGTGGAGTTGGTGGCCGGCATCGTCGTCGCGGTGTAGGCGGTGCCGGTGCAGGCGGCGGTGGTGTACCACCCGCCAAAGGTGTATCCGGCGCGAGTGGGCGTCGGCAACGTCACCGGGCTCCCGTACGCGCCGCTGATGGCACTGACCAAGCCGCCGCCCTGGCTATTGAAGCTGATCGTGTAGCTGCTCGCCAGGTCGTCCCAGACCAGATGGTAGGTGCGGGAGATCGGAACGGTCGTGAAGGACAGCGGGGCGCCCTTCCAGGAGACCGTCATGTACCCTTCGGTGATGTGCTGGCCCGCCGTAGGCGTGGCCGTGATCGTGCCGTTCGCCTGCGAGAAACTGCTGTTGGTGAAGCTGATCGTGAAGTCGCTGGCCGCGTGCGGCTCGGTGGTGACGTCGCCCTCCGTCAAGTCCAGCTGCTTCATGCTCAGCGCAGAAGCAGGCAGCGCGTAGGTCTTGGTCGCCCCTTTCATGCGGATGTCGTCGGTCGCGTCGGTCAGGGTGTAAGAGAAGTCGTAGACGTTGTAGCGGGAACCCACGCTCCAGAGCGGCCACTCGTGCTCGTAGAGCGTCGGGTTGTAGGAGTATTGGCCATTTAGCACCTGCGCTAGGAATCGCGTCTCGAAGTAGATCCCCAGCTCAAGGTAAAGCGCTCCGGATGACTTCGACGTCCTGACGTGATTGGCGTAGTGCAGCTCATAGAAGAAGTAGCCCCATACTCGTACGTAGGGCCCGGTCTCCAACTCGAGGCCGATGCTATCCAGGCTGAGACTGAACAAGCCCAGCTCCACACGAGCCACGATCCCCGCTCGCAGGCCGAGGGTCCCCATGACGTAGAAGTTGAAGTTGTAGGTCTCATCGACCAGATCCAGTTGGTCGCTCGTCGACTGCTTCGCGAACAGCAGCAGGGTGAAGACGTAGCGGGTCCCCTTGGTGTAGTCGAATTGAGAACCGATGGAGAGGTTCACGTCCGCGTTGACCACGAACTCCAGCGTCAGGCCGGCCACCAGGATGTGGAAGGGGTCTATCCCGGTTTCGAACTTGGCGATCTGCTGGTTGAAGATCTGTACGTAGTCGTGGTCGTTCGCGAGCATCTCAGCGTAGAGCTCGTAGAACTGCTGGGTCCGCGCGGATATCTCGTCAGCCTGATAGTTCGTCGCGCTCATCATGTCTTTGATCTGCGCGGCGATATCGATGGGACTGCTGTCGCCACCCGAGGTCGTGAGCGTCGCTTTGATGTCGATACCGGTGTAGTTGTAGAGATCGACGTTGCCGGTCATCCGGTAGTCGGCGATATAGGGGATCTTGAAGATCCACCAGGTTCTTGTCTTCCAGACGGCACCGCCGGAGGTGTTGAGGGTGACCCGAAGCTCCTCCTCGAACGTGCCCGACAGATGGAGGTTCATGTCCTGGCCGATGGCCACGTCGAAACTCACCGTCACGGCGGCATCGAGGCCGTTGAGGCCGGGGAAGTGCTCCATCGTGGTGTCGATCGTGGCGTGGACCTGCAGGTTGCTGATCACCGAGGAAGATGCCGTTGCCGAGGCGGCGAGCAGAGCCTGCTTGTCGACCTGGCCCTTGAACCCGTCTGTCGCCCGCGCCAGGTCGGTCAGATACTCCGCCGCCGCCTGGGCGAACCCGCTGTCGATGGCCTGCTTCTCCATGGCCGCTTCGGTGGCCGGCACGTCGATCTGCTTTAGCGCCTCGTCGTAATCCGCGTCGTGGGAGGAATAGAGGTCCATGGCCGCGTCGAGCTGATCCTTGGTAGCGGCCTCGTACGTGATGATGTAGTTGTCGCCGCTCAGTTCGACCGAGGTGATCTTGGCGAAGGTCACCACGGCGTCGCCAGCGTTCTCGCCCGTCCCCAGGGCCAGGAAGTCGCCTTCTTCCACGACGGTGTCCGGACCGAGCCCGAGGTCGGCGGATTCTGGATCGGTGTAGGTCATCTTGCTGACCGCGATGGTGATCGAGAGGTTGTTCGGATCGCCGTCCGTATCGTCCGCCAAGTTCACAGGGAGGACGTCCGGAGTGAACAGGACCTCTTTCGCTTCGGGGGTCTCGTACGTCACCGTGTCGCCCGCGATGGCGGTCACTTCGACGTATGCCACACGCTGATCGGAGTAGTCCGCCGTGGCATTGCGCTGGTTGGGCGGCGTCCCTTCATAAATCGCCAGCAGGTCCCCGACCTTCAATTCCAGCGAGCCCGTGTATGTGAAGGTGCCCCCCGCGCCCGGGTCGCTCAAACCGCCTTCGGTCGTTGCGAGCGGTAGCGACAGGCTGAGCGCCTGAGCGCCGTTCACGATCATGTTGCTGATGTCGCCTGCGGGTATCTCGATGACGCTGGGGGCCAACTCCACATTGGCCACCGCCTGCTTCTTTATGGTGAAGGAGTAGGTACGAACGCTTTTTGGCTCACCGGAAAAGGTCAGGCTTGGGTCTGTCAGCGTCAACTTGTACGAAGAACCGGGCGTGTAGCCGTCGGTAGCCGTGACCGCGTAGGCTCCCCCAGAGCCGGCGACCGAAAGTCCGGCAAACGGCGTGCCGTCCACCACTTCCAGCTGCAGGGCCGCTTTCACAGCCTCGGCGCTCATGCCGGTGTCGGATGACGCGACCTGGATCTCGAAATCGGTCTCGCGATCCATGGCGCTCACAGAGGTGACCTGGTCTGCCTCCTGCACCCCGCCTATCTCCGCATAGCGGGCGTAGAGCGTCAGGTCGCAGATGACCACCATGTCCTTGGTGACGGCCTGCTCGAAACTGTTGTTATCCGTATACCAGCCAAGGAAGATCGAATCAGCCTTGTTGGGCACCGGCAGGGCGCCCAGCGCTTCCCCGCTGTTCACCTGCATCGGCTGGATGGCGCCGCCGCCATTGCTGTCAAAGGTGACGGTGAATGACAGCGCGGAGTGGATCAGCTTCTCGAGGAGGTCCCCGTCGTACTGCACGGAGCAACTGCCGGCCGCGCTGTAATCGCCACCGAGGAGCACAGACCCTCGAATGGTGCTGCTCCGACTCTGGGTCAGACCCCCTGAGCGATTGAAGAGCAGGCCGTAGAAGACGCTTGAGTCGGTTATCGTGGCCTGCTTGTTCTCTCCCACCAAGATAACTTGGGCCGGTTGGGGATGCGAATCTATCCCGTCCCCGCCCACCGTCCCGGTGCCGCTGAGCCTGAAGTTGCCGCCGGTCACCAACAGACTGATCGGACGGTTCCCCGAGTTGGAGAGACTCACATCCCCGGCTACGTAGGTCGGCCCCCAATGGCCCGGGGTCCCCCCACTCACGGTTAGCTTCCCACCCACCCGGAGAGAAGCGAAACTGATTGTGGGCGAACCGCTGATGGTCACGTTGCCGGTCACGTACACGGAATCGAAGCTGTAGATGCCGGATCCGGAGATCGTCAGATCCCCGTTTACGGTGATGGCGCTGGTGAAGCTGGCCCCTTGGCCCTTGCTGTAGCTGAGACCTGGATAGGTGTCTCCGGTCGATTGCGCCGCCTGCGACGCCAGGATGAGCGAGGACACCAGGGTATCGGGCATGAACTGGCCGAGCGGGGGCACCGAGTCGCCTTGTGACTTCACCAGCAAGGTGGTGTTGCTGAGACTCGCGGAGCGGCTTGTCTTCAGGATCCCGCTCACGTAGGTGGCGGCCGAGGGTTGGCCGGCAATTACGGGGCTCTCGACTTTGCTCGAGTCCGTGAGGGTCGCGTCGTCGGCATAGAGGGCCACGCCGGCGTAGGGAGCGGTACCGGCCAAAGCCGGGGTAGCGATGGCCAGGACAGCCAACACCGCCAGGACGACGACCAGAAGTCCGCGTTTCATCTTGGCCATGATGACCTCTTCCTTCCGAGCGACGATGCTCGACTCTGGGTTTCCCGGCCAACCGGACCACATCCAGTCGGCGCCTTTCCGGTCCGCTACTTCGTGCCTTCGTTTCCGCGATCTGCTCATCACTTGCTGCTCCTCATCGCCAGTTGTTCCTCGATGACGTTCTCGAGGTCCTTGCTCGACAGCTCCCGGAGTTGCCGCCCCGACCACAGACGCACCACGTTCCCGTCTGGACTGATGCCGAGGACGATGAGGTCGGGGCGCGTCTCGAGCAGAGAGAAAGCGGCGTCCGGGTGGCCGTTCTCCAAGTCGAAGAGGATGACGTCCGGATCCATGGCCGCGAGCCCTTCCGGGCTGGCCACGGGAGGGGCAACGATGACGACCGCGAACCGGTCCTCCCGCCGAAGACTGGCGCCGACGCTCGCGAGGATCACCGAGTTGCCGAATAGGACGATGCGCGTGTGCTTTCCCATCCCTCCCCCTGTCGTGGCGAACTCCCTCAGAAAGAGTCTGAAAGAAGGGGAAGAAGCGGGCAATGTCCCCGGGGACCATTGAGGGACAGTCTGCGCGAGAGGTCGACTGTCCCCGAGGACAGTCGACGGGTGAGGCGGGACGAAAGGAGGGCTACGGACCCGGCGGCCTTCTAGCTTGAGGGGTCCGCCTCGCGGCTCCTGTACATGCTACCCGCGTAGGCCAGCACCTGCGCCCGGTTCTGCAGGTGCAGCTTCCGCATGATCTCCGCCATGTGGTACTTGACCGTCCGCGGGCTCAGCGATATCTGGGCTCCGACCTGCTTGTAGGCCAGGCCTTGAGCTACCAGCGTGAGAACATCGATCTGCCGTGGGCTGAGCGGCTCCTGCGGCGGAGCGGCATCGGGCCTGTGCGCGGCGGGACCGACGAGAGACGCCTCCGCGGATCGGGGAGTGGCAGGCGCCCGAGTCTCCTCCGCGCCGGCCTCGGCCGACCGCGCCAACTCAGCCAGCAGCTTGGTGGCCAAGCCCGGAGCGAAAGGAGGAACATCCTCCTCGGCGTCGCGTAGCGCCTCGATCAAGCCGTCGGCATCCATGCTCTTGAGCAGGTAGCCGACGGCTCCTGACCTGACCGCCTCGAAGAGGTCGGCGTTCTCGGTCGAGGTCGTGAGGATGACGATCTTGGCCTCGGGCATCCGGGACTTGATGATGCGTGTCGCCGCAAGACCGTCGCATTCCGGCATGCGGATGTCCATGAGGATCAGGTCCGGCCGCAGCGACTCGGCCTGCTCCGCCGCCTCCCAGCCGTTCTTCGCGATGCCGACCACCTCGATGCCATGGGCCTCCAACAGGTTCCGAAGGCCCTCGAGGAGCAATACGTGGTCGTCCGCCAGAAGCACCCTCATCCCTCTTGCCTCCCGTCACCATTGCGCGCCGGAGCGTCCAACGTCACCTGGGTCCCTCCGCCGGGGCGAGACTCGATCTCGACCTTTCCGCCTATCTGCTCCATCCGTTCGCGCATGAACTGGAGGCCAAAATGACCGTTTCGATCCTCCCCGAGCCC
>JAJZQZ010000166.1 GCA_021802965.1 Actinomycetes bacterium | reverse complement strand
ACGGTGGGCTCGGCCGCTCTACTAGGACTGCTCGCTGGTGCAGAAGGCGCAGCGCCGCGCCGGCGCGGGGATCTCACTCAGGCATTCGGGGCACTTCTTGGTGGAGGGATCGGCCGGAGGCGCGGTGCGCGACCGGGCGATGAGGGCCTGCACCGGGAGCACCACCAGGTAGAAGACCGCCGCCGCGATAAGCACGAAGGAGATGACGGCGTTGATGAAGTGACCGTAGCTGAACTTACTGCCGTTCGCGGTGAAGAAGAGGCCGGAAAAGTCGGGTTTGCCGAAGATGGCGGCGATGAGCGGGGTGATGAAGTCGGCCACCAGGGCCGTCACCAGGGCGCCGAAAGCGACCCCGATGACGATACCCACCGCCAGGTCCACCACGTTGCCCTGCAACAAGAACGCCTTGAACTCCTTCGTCTTCATGCCGCTCTACCTCCCGTCCGCTCGAGTACTTATCTGGTCATATCACCTTTCCTCTACCCGCGCAAACTGACCAACTGGGCTCGGACACCGATTCGTGGGCGAGTCGGCGTCGGCCCGTTCGTAGGCGGCGCCATAGCTACGTCGGCCGGTCCCAGCGTGCATGCTATGCTCATTCTTCAGCGACAACCGAGAGGTGCCCATGGATCTCCTGACCTCACTCGGCCTCTCCATCCCCGCCGGTCTGAACGCGTACATTCCCCTGCTCGCAGTCGCGCTGGCGCAACGTTTCGACTGGCTCAGCCTGCGTCCACCCTTCGACATCCTCGGAGCGTGGTGGATGATCGCGATCATCTCCGTGCTCCTCGTGGTCGAGATCGCGGCCGACAAGGTGCCGGTGGTCGACCATGTCAACGACACCATCCAGACCGTCATACGTCCGGCCGTGGGAGGCGTGGTCGCGGTAGCCGCCTCGGGCAACTCCACCGGCGCGCGTCCCTGGTTGCTGGTGCTGGTCGGTGTGCTCCTGGCAGGAAGCGTGCACGCAGTGAAAGCCACGGCCCGCCCAGCGGTGAACGTCGCCACCGTCGGAGTGGGCGCACCGGCGGTGAGCACCGTGGAGGACATCGGCGCGGCAACGCTCTCAGTGGTGGCCATAGCTGCGCCCGTGCTGGTCGTCTTCGTCCTCGCGGGGCTGGGGTATGTGCTTTGGTGGTTGTGGCGGCGCATGCGGGTCCAGCTCCGGACCTAGAAGGCCGCTGAAGATCGAAGCCTTCGGCCCGGTCTGCCTAGTCCCGCCCCACCCGAGCCCACCCCGGCACCAGCAAGCGCGCGCCCCGCATCTCTTTGCGCAGCCGGTCGCAGTCGGGCTCGCGCCTGCGGAGCTCCGTCCAGAAGGCCCGCGAGTGATCCAGCCGCACGGTGTGGCAGAGCTCGTGCAGCATCACGTACTCCGCGAGCTCCGGGGGCAAGAAGAGCAGCCCCCGGTTCAGGCTGATCGCGCCGTGGCGGGAGCAGCTGCCCCAGCGGGTGCTCTGCGCCCGCACCGTCACCTTGGTGAAGGGGAGATCGTGTCGGCGGCTAAGTGACTCCAGCCAGGGCACGAGCCGATCCTGCGCCCGGCGGATGAGCCAGCGTCCGAGGGCGGCCCGGCAGGCGGCGGCGTCGCCCACGTCGCCGGAGACCCGCACAAGACCCCCGGCGTTCTCGCGCGCGGTCACGCCGCGGGCGGCGGTAGGATGGTAGTCGACTCTCCACTCCTCGCCCACCGCGGGCAGGAGGATGCCCTGGGGCAGCCGGGTCGGCGGATCGGCCTCGAGCAGGGCGCGTTCCGCTGAGAGCCGGGCTTCGTGGCGGGCTATCCAAGCGGCCTTCTCGCGCACGATCGCGGGGACGGCGGAGTGGTCGAATCGCCGGGGCACGACGACCACCAGGCCGGCATCCAGGCTGATCCGCAGAGTCACGCGCTTGGCCCGCGGACTGACGCGGACGGTGTAGGCGGTAGAAGTCACGGACAATCCTACGGAAGTCTTCACATTTCCATTATGACTGATGCTTAGATTCAGCAGGACCCGCGGGGCTTCCCACATGGTCGGCCGGCTGTGGACGGCCTCACCGCTGGCACGAACGTCGTGGTGAACGGCTCGACCAACACCGACGGAGGGGGCCCTCGGACCGAGACGCGATCGCCACCTCCGCCGAGCGCGACAGGAGGACGGCCGCGGCGCCCGGAGCCTCAGACCAGCAGAGCCGCCGCCAGCGCCTCCACCGGATGGAGCACCGGCCTCCCCGTCCCCAACTGGATCTGCGAGCGGCAGGAGATGCCCGAGGCGATGATCGTGCCCTCGTGCGCGGTGAGCTTCTCGAAGAGCTGCCCGCCGATCGCCGTGGAGAGGGCCGCGTACTCCTTCTTGTAGCCGAAGGAGCCCACCAACCCGCAGCACAGGGCCTCCACCTCGACGACCGAAGCCCCCGGGATCAGGCGGAGCAGGTCGACCGGCACAGACCCGAGGCCGAGGGACTTCTGGTGGCAGTGGCCGTGGACGACGAAGGTGTCGTCCAGGTGTGCCAGGGGCAGATGGAGCGCGCCCCGGGACCGCATCAGAAGCAGGTACTCGGAGACGTCGTAGCTGTGCTCTTCGATCAGGTCGATGCGCCGATCGTCCGCAAGGTCCGTGGCCTCGAGGAGGCGGCGGTAGTCTTCCCGGAGCATGGATAGGCAGGAGGGCTCCAGGCAGACGACGTCACAGCCCTGGCCGATCAGCCGGGCGAGTTCCTCGAGGTTGGTGACCGCCCAGCCGCGTGGCAGACCCAGGATCCCCTGGCTGACGGCCGGACGGCCGCAGCAGGAGTTGTGGGCCAGGACGACCTGCACGCCCGCCGCCTCGAACACCCGCACCGCCGCCTGGCCGACCTGGGGCAGGTTGTGGTTGACGAAGCAATCAACGAACAGCGCCACCCGGGGGGCACCCGCCGCGGTGCGCTCTGCTGAGGACGTCGCCGTCGGCGTTGGACCGGCGGCCCTGATCGCCGCCTTGTCGGCTTCGGGCCGGGCCGAGAACCAAGCCTCCAGGCTCCGGCGCGCGTAGGTCGGCAACTGCCGGCCGCCGTCGATCCCCATCCTCTCGAGCGCCCGCGCCGCGGGGGCGCTTCCGCCGACCTTGTTCGCCACCGGCGCCAGGGCTCCCCCCGCCCTCCCCAGGAGATCGGTCCGGGCGAAGACCCGCTCCCTCAAGCCCACCCCCAGCTTCCGGTTGAGGCGCTCCTTGATCACGGTATTCAGCCAGGGTATGTCGACCTTGGTCGGGCAGACCTCCGTACAGCGCGCGCAGGTGGTGCAGAGACCGTTGGTCTGCTTGGCCTCCTCCGCCCCCTGGGTGAGATAGGTCCAGGCGCAGCCGATGCCGCCAGGGTAGGGGTCTCCGCCGTACACGTGTCCGCCCACCAGCCGGTAAGGGGCGCAGGCGTTCAGGCAGGCGCCGCAGCGGATGCAGTAGAGGGCCTCGCGCAGCTCCGGGTCGCGGGCGGCGGCGCTGCGGCCGTTGTCCAGCACCACGAGGTGGAACTCCCGCTCGCGCGGGCGCTCCCCCGCTCCGCCGAAGTCGAGCAGGTCGGTGGAGGGTGTCCCGGTGATGAGAGAGACGTAGCTGGTCAGGAGCTGGCCGGTGCCGCTCCGGGGGAGCAGCTCCAGGTAGACGGCCAGGTCGGCCAGGCGGGGGATGATCTTCTCCCGGCCCACCAACGCCACGTGGATGGGCGGCAGCTGGCTGGTCAGGCGGATGTTGCCCTCGTTCTCGACCAGGACGAGAGTGCCCGTCTCGGCCACGACGAAGTTGGCGCCGGTGACGCCCATCTCCGCTTCGAGGAAGCGGGCGCGCAGGTCCTCCCGCACCAGGCGGGTGAGCCCCTCGGCCTCCGTGGGCGGGTCGGCGATCTTCATGGTCTCGGCGAAGAGGCGGATCACGTCTTCCTTGGTCTTGTGGATGGCGGGCACGACCAGGTGACTGGGGCGCTCGCCCGCGAGCTGGATGATGCGCTCGCCCAGGTCGGTCTCGAGCACCTCGACACCCGCCGCTTCGAGCGCCGCGTTCAGATGCACCTCCTCGGAGGTCATCGATTTCGATTTCACCACCGTGCGGACGCCGCGAGCGCGGGCGAGGTCGGCGATGTAGGCAGTGGCATCCGCAGCCGTAGCGGCGCGGTAGAGGTGGCCGCTCCGTTCGGAGACCCGCTCCTCGAGCAGGTCGAGCAGCTCGTCGTTCCGAGCGATGGCCTCCTCCTTGAGGGCGCGGGCCCGGGCGCGCAGGTCCTCCAGATCGACATCTCCCGACCAGGCGGCGGTGCGTCGCTGGTAGAGGGTCGCCATGGCGTTGCGCATGGCCTTCTGCAGCACGGGATCGTCCAGAGCCTTCTGGATACGCTCGGCCAGGTCCGCTCCCGCGCGCGCCATCAGTCCTCCAGCACAACGACGATGTCGAGGCGAAGTGGCCCATGGACCCCGAGCACGCTCATCATCTCGATGTCGGCCGTCCGGGAGGGCCCGGTGATCAATACCGCTTCCCCCTCCGACCCGGCGGATCGCTCCACGACGACGGGCAAGGCCTCCGCCAGGGAATCACGGATATCCCGCTCGTGGACGATCGCGACGTGCTGCGGGGGCAACGCCGCGAGTAGGCCCCCGTTCCGTCCACTGGGGCCGACGGCCACGGTGCCCGAAGAAGCCACGGCCACCAGGGTGGGCGTGACCCCCGCTACCGCGCGGCGAAAGGCGCGGCTCAACGACTCGTGAGCCTGGCTGGACTCCAGGGCGACGCGGGCCTCCACGTCGCGCGTCGACAGGCTGTCGGCCAAGTCGGCGATCTCCGGCGCCACCAAGACGAGCCCTCGCGCAGGGAGCAGGCCGGCGACGACCTCGGGAAGCGCCGCAGGGGAGGTCGTCTCGACACAGGCGCCGACGCCACGCGCTGCTTCGATGAAGCGTTGGAGGATGGGAGGGCGTGCCGTCATGGGGACCAAGCGTAGCCGGGACGGGCTCCACGGGCAAGCCGGAGGGCCCCTGGCTCAACGCAGCAAGCGGCGCGGCAACGCCTCTTCCCGGCGACTCGGCGCCTCATCGCGATAAAAAAATCTCGGCCCCCTGTAATAACCGGTCGATTTTCGACATATACATAGTAGAGGAACAAGTGCGGGCGACACCGCCCGATCGGGAGGCCAAGGCATGGGACGACGAACCGGAGATGCGAACAGGTGCATGGCACGGCTGGGGACGGTGCTCATAGGGGTCTCGGTCGCTACGGCCGCAGTCGTACTCTCTGTATCGCTCGAAAGCACTACCACCGTCATGCCCGACGCGGCGGGAGGCCATGCGCAGCCCGTCATCGGACTGGCCATGCCGCTGTGGGCTTGGCTTCTCACGGGCGCAGGCCTAGTCCTGGCCCTCGTCTTCGGTCTCGCTCCATCGCCGGCACGAGCAGTGGGGTGGGCGTTCGCCTCCCTGGGAGTGCTGTTCGTGCTCCAGCTCGCGGGCCTGGTGCAGCTGCACGGTTCCTTGAGCGCCCGGGCGCCGGGCGCCGGTGGCCTGGCGGCGGTCTGGGTGGTCCAGGGGAACTGGCTCGTCATGGGACTGCTGCTCGTGGCAGCGCTGGGCGCCCTCATCCTCCAGTGGTCGCTCAGAGACCGCTGGAAGCCACGAGGCGGTCGACCGGGTGACCACTGGTCGCCTCGACCAGGGAAGAGTAGATTCACCGCCTCCTCCGACCGCTATTCCCGTTCGCACCCTCCCGACCCCGCCATCGCCGACAGAATCTTTTGGGACTCCCTGTAACAATCGCCCCCTCGAGGGCGGCGCGAGAGTAGGGATACGCACGAGTCGATGCAAAAGCGCATCACACAACTCTTCATCGAACACGGGAGCCAAGTGTATGCGTACGCCTACCGGCGCACGCGCGTCACTCAGGAAGCGGAGGATATCGTGGCCGAAACGTATCTCATCGCTCTCCACCGCGTCGATCGCGTGCCCGAGCGCGCGCTGCCGTGGCTGATCGGCACCGCACGATGGGTGCTCGCCAACAGAAGCCGGACCGTCGCCAAGGAACAAGAGGCATTGGCGGACCTGAGGGCAGCGCATGAGCCAACCTACGACCCTTTCGAGGCCGTCACCGCCCTGGTCGCCTTCGAGGAGGCGTTCTCGTGCATGAACGCTGACGACCGCGAGGTGCTCATGCTGGTCGATTGGGACGGCCTATCCAACAAGGAGGCCGCCGCGGTCATCGGATGCAACACTGCCACGTTCGCCGTGCGTCTGCACAGAGCGCGACGGCGCCTGGGAGAGGTGCTCGAGGGAGACGCCGCCGTCATGAGCTACGTGATCCGGTCGGGGGTGATGAGATGAGGGGGCGTCCGAAACCGAGAGTGCGACTCATCGACCCAGCCAGAGGCCAGGACCTGACAGCGTGGAGCACGTCTGACGCGGGCTTGGACGTGTTGGCTCGAGTCTTGGCCGCGGGCGCCGCCCCCGTCGAACCCGCGCCACGAAACGACCGACGGAGCCGGCTACGGCCCGCGCTTCGCCCGGGGCTGGCCGCGGCGGCGCTGACCCTGGTGATGCTGCTGGGGTTCACCTTGCTCCCGGGCGCTCAGGTCGATGAGACCGTGCGCGACCCGGGTGGCGGGCAATCGCCGACGGTCACCTCCCTGGCCGGCGGGACTTCTCTCGCGTTGCAGAAGCTCTCGGTGCTGCTATTGAGCGCGGGCATCGCCTCGTCCCCCGGCGGTTCCGTCCCCAGCGCGCCCCTGGTCACTGTGGCCGACCTGGTCAAAGAGATCGAGACCCTCGCGACGCAGATCGGTGACGGCACGCTCGTCGGGAAAGAGGGGGGGACCGATTCCGCCCTGGCCATGGCCATCCTCGCCGACCTGCGGCTGGCGATCGAACGCGGCGATATCTCTCTCGTCTTGACAGAGGACGTCACGCCCGAGCAACGCGCGGCCATCCGCAAGATGACGGCCTCCTTCCCCGAGGTGAGGTCGACCACCTATTTGAACCCTGAAGACACGTGGGTCCTCGTGCGAGAGGAGCTGCCGTCCACCGTCGTGGAGCAGATTCAGCGGAATCCCCTTCGAGCGTCGCTCGAGCTGAAGGTGATCTCCCCCGAGTCGGTGCCGGCAGTCGCCGCGCGGCTCGTGGGATTACCGGGTGTGGAGAGAGTGGTCTACGGGCAGGCGCTGGCGCCCGCCGTTGTGGATGGGGTGCTGGCGCTGCTGTCCGCCACGGCGGAGTAGCCATGGCCTGTGGCCGCGGCCCGCCTCAGGCCCAGCGAGCGCTCATCCACCCATCAAATGAGAGGAAGGATGTCGATGCGAGGCAAGAGAGGCCCTTTGATCGCCTTGGCCGCGACCCTGTTGCTGGGGGCCGCGACAGCCACGGCGGTCGCCGCTACCCAGAACCCGGTGCCGCCGGATCAATACGTCGTGCCCGAGTGGGTACCGGCCGAGAAGAAATCGGAGTACCTCGACGGGTACCGCGGTGACTACGATGCCCTGATGCAGGCGGAGAAGACCGGCTCGAGAGCAAAGGTGAAGGACGACCAAGAAGGCCCGGCGTTGCTCTTCGTGGCGCCGGAAGACCGCGACGAAGCGGTCGCCCGGGTCAAGAAGGGCGAGGATGTCCCGTTCGTGCAGAGGGCCGACGGCCAGTGGGCCATATCCCGATGAGCGGGCGACGGGGGGAGCCTGCCACCACCAGGCACACGATCGTCAAACGGCTTCTGGGTGCGACCGTTCTCGCGATGGCCCTCTTGGTCGTGGCGGCGCCGGCCGCTTCAGCGGCGGTCTACTGGGGCTATGTGAACTCGAACCGGGCGGGGGTCGCAAGCGGGGTCAAGGCCGACACGAACGCGGTGGCTCGGCATCAGAACGCCGAGAACTACACGGTCCGGTTGACCACGGGCGCGGGAGACGCCTACCTCTACACGGCGCTCAGCAAGGACGCGGGGTTCAGCACCTTCCAGCTGCGCGTGTACCTGAAATACAAGGTGGCCTCGGACAATCCGTACAACCCAGCGAGCCGCTACCAGACACTCACCTATTCCCCGGGAGGTCTGACGGGCTGGCACGAGCTGAAGCTT
>JAJZQZ010000165.1 GCA_021802965.1 Actinomycetes bacterium | reverse complement strand
GCGGAGGCCGTCGACGGCGCGCAGGTCGTTTCATCTGAGGTCTCCGCGCGGGATGCCGACCAGTTGGTCTCGCTGGTCGATCAGACACGCGACCGTCTGGGCAACGCGGTGGTGGCGCTGGGTGCGCTCATAGACGGGAGAGTGCTGCTGGTCGTCGGCGTGGCCAGGGAACTGGCCGGGGTGGACGCCAGCCGACTGGTCAAGGAGGGGGCGAGGGTCTTGGGGGGTGGCGGCGGTGGCAGCAAGACGCTCGGTCGGGCCGGCGGGGGCGACCCCGAACGGCTCACAGAAGCTCTCGGGCAGATCAAACAGGCGGCGATCGCGGCCCTCCGGGGGTAGATGCCTTTGAGGTACCTTGCGGTCGATTTCGGGGCCGCGCGCACGGGGCTAGCCCTGTCTGACATTGTCGGGGTCACCTGCAGGCCTCTCGCTGTGATCGAACAGCGCGACGAGACCACGCTGGTGGCCGCGATTTTGGCCATCGTCGAGAGCGAAGCGGTCGGGGCGATCGTCGTGGGTTTGCCCCGCCCGCTCTCGGGCGGCACGAACCGCCAGCTCGAGAAGACACAGGACTTCGCCGCTCGACTGGCCGGAGAGGCGCCGGTGCCCGTGGTGTGCTGGGACGAGCGTTTCACGACCAAGCTGGCCGAACGGGGGCGCAAGACTCCAGGCGCGGCCGATTCTGTGGCAGCCTGCCACCTCCTTCAGAACTATCTCGACTTTCTGTGCCTACGCTCAGACTCACGCGTGGACGATCTGACGTGAGCGGGCGCGGCACACTCACTCGCCGAGGTCACAGGCTACTCGTGGTCGGGGGCTTCGTCGTCCTTCTCGTGCTTGTCGCTTTGATCGTGAACACGGTGTTCGGCAGGCCGGGGGGGAAGGATCCCGCTGGCACCACGGTGGCGTCGCACAGCCTGAAGACCGTGAACATACCCGCCGGGGTCAACGCCAACGAGGTGGGCAAGATCCTGCAGAGAGAGGGCATCATCGACTCGATCCAGGAGTTCGTGGCCGAGGTCAAGGCCGATGGGGTGGACTCCAAACTGAAGCCAGGGTCGTACCAGCTCCCCGAGGGGGGAGAACTGGCCGACATAATCGCCCGCCTCCAGACCGGCGGGACCCCCGTCGGCATCCGCATCACCCTGCCCGAAGGGCTCTCCATCGACCAAGCCGCGGGCCGACTAGAGGGAGGCGGCGCGGCGGATGCGCAGGAGTATCAGCGACTGGCCAACAGGCCCGCCGATTTCACACTCCCGCGCGTGGGCGGCACGGTCGTCACTCCCAAGACGCTGGAGGGACTGCTCTTTCCCAGCACCTACTTCGTTCAGAGCGATCAGGGCGCGAAAGACCTCATCCGGCAACAACTCGCCACCTTCGAGTCCAAGACCGTCGACCTGCCCTGGGACAAAGCCAAAGCCCTGGGTATCGACCCGTACGAGGTCGTCATCGTCGCCTCCTTGATCGAGAAGGAGGCGCGGGTCCCGGAGGAACGCGCGCGGGTAGCATCGGTCATCTACAATCGCCTGCGCAAGAAGATGCCCCTCGGCATCGACGCTACCGTCCGCTATGCGGTCGGCAAGTGGACCGGGCCTCTTACGAAGAGTGACCTTGACGTTGCTTCCCCGTATAACACACGTAGGTACAAGGGGCTTCCTCCTGGGCCCATCGCGAGTCCCGGCAGGGCCACCTTGGAAGCGGCCCTGCGACCGGAGAAGAGCTCCTATCTCTATTACGTGCTCATCGACAAGGACGGCCACCACTTCTTCACGAGCTCCTACGACGAGTTCGTCAAGGCCAAGGAGAACGCGCCCGACCTGCGCTAGCGGCTGCCGAAGACCAGCCTGCCGGCCTTCCGGCTCTGAGGGCCCGGAGGCATGAATCCGGTCGTCGATGTCGAACCAAGGACCTACTGCCCGGAGGGTGCTGTCCTGGTAGTCTGGGGCACAGGGAAATAGGAAAGGAGAAGGTGATAGGCGACAACACCGGGACCGCGATCACGGCGAGCACACGCCTGGTGTGCCTGCTCGGGCACCCGGCGAGGCACTCGCGGTCGCCCTTGATACACAACGCGGCGTTCGAACGGCAGGGCGTCGACATGGCGTACCTGGCTTTCGACGTCGCTCCCGCGGACCTCGAGTCTGCCGTGCGGGGATTGCGGGCTCTTGGGGTGGTGGGCGCCAACGTGACGGTACCTCACAAGGAAGCGGTCCTGCCTCTGCTGGACTTCGTCGATCCCGTCGCTCAGACGATCGGCGCAGTGAACACCATCATGTCCGAAGATGGGCGCCTGTGTGGCTACAACACGGACATGAAGGGCTTTCTCATCGCCCTCGAACGGGCGTGGGGGAGAGGACCTGCGGGATCGCGTTGCCTAGTGCTCGGGGCAGGCGGCGCGGCGCGAGCGGTGGTCAGCGGCCTTGCCACCGCAGGGGCGGCACACATCTGGGTCTTCAACCGCACCGCAGCGCGCTCGCACGACCTCTGCACGCAGGTTGGGAGCTGGAGCAAGGGAGCATGCCGACCCATACTGGAGGACGAACTGGCTCAGGCCGCCGCTCAGGCCGACGTTATCGTCAACGCCACTTCGATCGGCATGGGGGATTCGGTCAAGCTCTCCCCGATTGCTGTCGATGTAGTAACGCGACGGCACGTCGTCGCCGACCTTGTGTATGGGCGTGAGCCCACCGCGCTCGTCGCGCGCGCGCGCTCACTCGGGGCGATCTGCCTGGATGGTCTGGAGATGCTTGTGCAGCAGGCTGCGTTATCGTACGAGCTGTGGACGGGAAGGATGGCCCCGGTCGACCTGATGCGCGAAATGGCCCGATACGCGTGATGCAGCTTCCCAGAGAGGACCTTCAGCAACGACGTCCCGGCAAGAAGCGCACGGGCGAGATTCTCATCGAGATGGGGCTGATCACGCCCGAGCAGCTGGCTGAGGCCCTTGCGGAGCAGACCCAGTCTCACCTGCGCATCGGAGAGATACTGATCCAGAAGGGTTGGATCAAGGGGGCGGAGCTCACCGAAGCTTTGGCGCGCCGCCTCGGCGTTCGCTACCTCGACCTCGCCGAGACACGCGTGGACGCGTCCGCTGCCAGCCTTATCACCGAGAAGGATGCTCGGCGCTACTCCGCGCTGCCCATCGCTTACGTCAACGACCACACCCTGCTCGTTGCGATGGTCGACCCCTCCAACATCTTTGCGATCGACGATCTGCGCATCATGACCGGCTACGACATCGAGCCGGGTATCGCCACCGAGGAAGACGTATTCAATCAGATCACCAAGCTGCGCAAGCTCGACGACAAGGTGGCCGAGAACCTCGATGAGCAGATGTCCGGCGAGGCCGTCTCCGCAGACGAGGTCCGGGACATCCGGGAGCAGATCGACGAGGCCCCCATCGTCAAGCTCGTCAACAGCATCATGGCCCAGGCGGCCGACGACGGGGCGTCGGACATACATTTCGAGCCTCAGGCCAAGGAGCTCATCGTCCGCTTCCGAAACGACGGCGTGTTGCACGAGATCATGTCGGTGCCGCGCCGGATGCAATCGGGGGTGCTGTCGCGCATCAAGATCATGGCCGACCTCGATATCGCCGAACGCCGAGTCCCCCAGGACGGCCGGATAGGCCTCGTGGTGGGGGGCAAGCCGATCGATATGCGCGTCGCCTCCCTGCCCACGGTGTACGGCGAGAAGATCGTGATCCGCCTGCTCGACCGCTCCAACGTGATGTTGCGCCTGGAGGATCTGGGTTTCTCGGACAAGTCTCTCGCCCGGTTCAAGAAGTCGTTCTCCAAGCCCTACGGCGCCATCCTGGTCACGGGCCCGACGGGGTCGGGCAAGTCCACCACCTTGTACGCCACGCTCAACATCCTGAACTCCTCCGAGAAGAACATCATCACCGTGGAAGACCCAGTCGAGTACCGTCTGGGCGGGATCAATCAGGTGCAGGCCAACTTCAAGGCGGGACTGACCTTCGCCCGGGCGCTCAAGTCGATCCTGCGCTGCGACCCCGACATCGTGATGATCGGTGAGATCCGGGACAAGGACACCGCGCAGATCGCCATCCAGTCGGCGCTCACGGGCCACCTAGTCCTGTCTACTCTGCACACGAACGACGCCCCGGGGGCACTTTCCCGGCTCACCGAGATGGGCATCGAGCCGTTCTTGACTGCTTCGGCGGTCGATTGCGTCCTGGCTCAACGCCTCGCCCGTAAGCTCTGCGAGGCCTGCAAAGAGCCGTACAAGCCCACGCAGGAGATGCTGCGACGCAACGACTTCCCTCCCGAGGCGTGCGAGAACTGGGAGGACGTCGTCCTCTATAAACCGGTCGGCTGCAACCGCTGCAACGGCACGGGCTACAAGGGACGGCTGGGCATATACGAGGTCATGCTGGTCACCGAGGCGATCGAGCGACTCACGGTCGAGCGCAAGAGTGCCGATGAAATCAGTCGAGTGGCGCAGGCGGAAGGGATGAAGAGTCTGCGCGAAGATGGCATCGATAAAGTGCTTATGGGTCGGACGAGCGTCGAAGAGATCGCTCGCGTGATCATATGAGGAGGTGGACATGGAGCTTGTAGACATCCTCGTCGAGGTGCTCGATCTGGGCGCGTCCGACCTCCATCTGGCGGTCGGGATGCCCCCAGCGGTCCGAGTGAATGGCAAGTTGGAGCCCCTCGACTACCCTCGGCTCATGCCGAACGACACCCGGGAGCTCATCTACAGCATTCTTACGCAAGACCAACGCCAACGCCTGGAGACCGACTGGGAGATCGACTTCTCCTACTCCGTCCCGGCGCGGGCCCGCTTCCGAGTGAACGCGTTCTTCCAGAGGAACAGCCTCGGGGCGGCTTTCCGCCTGATCCCCGTGAACATCCTCACCGTCGAGGACCTTGGCCTGCCCAAGGCTCTGCACCAGTTCGCCCAGAAGCCCCGGGGATTCATCCTCATCACCGGACCGACCGGATCAGGCAAGTCGACGACCCTCGCGGCCCTCATCGACGAGATCAACGAGACCCGCGAAGAGCACATCATGACCATCGAGGACCCCATCGAGTTCCTCCATCACCACAAGAAGTGCATCGTCAACCAGCGCGAGGTGGGCACGGACACCAAATCCTTCAACAGAGCCCTGAAGTCGGTGCTGAGGCAAGACCCAGACGTCATCCTGGTGGGGGAGATGCGGGACCTGGAAACTATCCAGACCGCTCTGACGGCGGCCGAGACCGGCCACCTCGTGTTCGCCACGCTGCATACCCAAGACGCGCCCCAGACCATCGACCGCATGATCGACGTCTTTCCCCCGCATCAGCAGGAGCAGATCCGCGTCCAGATCGCCGCGACCATCCAGGGGATCGTCACGCAGCAGCTCCTGCCACGCCGGGACGGCCGCGGGCGCTGCGTCGCCGTCGAAGTCCTGGTGCCCACCCCGGCCGTGCGGAACCTCGTCCGTGAGGGCAAGACTCATCAGATCTACACGGTCATGCAAACGGGCACCAAGTTCGGCATGCAGACGATGGACACGTCGCTGGTCGACCTGGTGCGGCGCGGGTTCATCTCCCGGGAGCTGGCCGAGCGGCGCTCGTCGAACCCCGAAGACATCAACCGGCTGCTGATGACCGGGGCGGCATGACGATGATGACCACGAAGCGACAGAGACGGTCTCGCAGCGGAAAGGAACGCGGATGAGCACCTACGTGTACACTGCCCGGCCTCCACAGGGAGCACAGGTCAAAGGAGAGCTGACCGGCGACTCCAAGGCCGCCGTCGCCGCCGAGCTACGCCGCAAAGGTCTTACCGTCCTGGAGATCGACGAGAAGAAGGGCCTGCCCGACATAAACTCGTTGCTCGAGGGCATGACCAAGATCAAGTCCCATGACAAAGTCGTCTTCTCGCGACAGTTCGCTACCATGATCAATGCAGGCCTCGCTCTGCTGCGGGCGCTCTACATCTTGGAGGACCAGACGCAGAACCCCCGGTTCCGCAAGATCATCGGCCAAGTGCGCCAAGACGTCGAGGCCGGCATGCCCCTATCTGACGCCATCGAGAAGCACCCGGTGGCCTTCAACCGGTTGTATGTCAGCATGGTGCGCGCCGGCGAAGTGGGGGGGGTGCTCGACCAGACCCTCGAGCGCGTGGCCACGCAGCTCGAGAAGGACGACAGCCTCCGCCGGTCGATCAAATCTGCTATGACCTACCCGATCCTCATCGGCGCGTTCGCGCTTCTGGCGCTCTTCGGACTGGTGCTCTTCGTGATCCCGATCTTTGGTGCTATGTACGCCGACCTGGGCGGCCAGTTGCCGCTCCTGACGCGCATCATGGTCGGCCTGAGCGACTTCATGCGCAGCTTCTGGTTCATCATCTTCCCCGGGATGTTCCTCTTCGTCTACGGCGTCCGGCGGCTCAAGAGATGGCGCAAGGGCACCGAGGTGTGGGACAAAGCCAAGCTCCGCATCCCCATGAAGATCGGACCCATCATCCAAAAGATCGCGGTGTCGCGTTTCAGCCGCACGCTGGCCACCCTGGTGAGCTCGGGTGTCCCAATCCTTCAGGCGATCGAGATCACGGGCAAGACATCGGGCAATACGGTGATCGAGTACGGGATGGAAGACGTCAAGGAACAGATAAAGGCCGGTGAGTCCATCTCCCGGCCCTTGGAGAAGATCAAGGTGTTCCCCCCGATGGTGACGCAGATGATCGCCATCGGGGAGGAGACGGGTGCTCTGGACACCATGCTGCACAAGATCGCCGACTTCTACGAGGACGAGGTCGATACGGCGGTCAAGTCCCTCACCTCTATCCTCGAGCCCATCATGATGATCTTCATCGGCGGGATCGTGGGCCTGGTGGTCGTCTCGATGTACCTGCCTATCTTCAACCTCTTCAAGCTGATCCAGTAGAACCTCGATACGCGTACGCTGAACCGTGGCGGCACCCAGGATGGCTCGTCAAAGAGGAGCCCAGATCGACGACCTTGAGTGGGATGAACAGCGGACAACGGAGACGACCCTCCGGCGCCTGCGCCCAGTAGATCTTCCGGCTCCGGTCGGGCCGGACGACGCGTTGACGAACGAGGATCTTGCCTCCCTCTACCAGACCCGACACGAACCCGTCCACCTGGACGAACTCTTGCGCCGCAACGATGGCCTGCTTCATCATGTGCTCAAGCGCTTTCAGTACAGCGACGAACCGTACGACGACTTGTTCCAGGTGGCGCGACTGGGACTTCTGAAAGCCGCGCAAAGGTATGACCCGGTCAAGGGCAATTCGTTCTCGACCTATGCAGTCGCGATAGTCGATGGTGAAATTCGTCACTATCTCCGAGATTCACTGCTCATCAAGCAGCCCCGCTGGGCGCGAGCGCTCTACCGTCGGATACAGGACGCCCAGGCCGACTTCTATCGGCAACACCTCCGGTCGCCCTCCATCGCCGAGCTCTCCCAGGCAGTCAACGTGAAGGAGGAGGGCGTACTCGAGATCATCCGGATCTACGGGGCCATGACACTGCATTCCTTCGACGAGCCGTTCGGCGACTCCGACGTAGGACCGCCAGACCGGAGCCTGGTGCGCTCGGTCCGCCAGGAGACGTTCTCGCTACCGATCGAAGACCGAGTGATGCTGTACGAAGCCCTGAGCAATCTCTCCGACCTGCATAAGAAGATAATCTACCTGCTGTTCTTCCGCGACCTGACCCAACAGGAAGTGGCCGACGAGATCGGGCTGACACAAAGGAGCGTCTCGCGCGAGCAGACGAAGGCGCTCGAACGGCTCAAAGCGGTCCTCGGGCGGAAGATCTTCTAGCCGCGTCGAGTGTGATCGTTTCGCCGCTGCTCCTCCCCTTTGCTACGCACGATAATGTGCGTTATGTAAAGTGGAAGCTGTGAAGAGCCGAACCTTCGGCTACCCGCGCCATTTTCCCCAAAGAGGTCTTGCCACTCTCCCCTCGACGATGTACTGTCTCCGCAAGCGACGAAAGGAGGTGGTCCCAATAGACAGTATGCCTAGCAGGCGCGGCGACGTCAGGACCGGAGGTGGCTTCCGCCATTAGCCGCTGGTAACCGATCCGCTTCCTGC
>JAJZQZ010000164.1 GCA_021802965.1 Actinomycetes bacterium | reverse complement strand
CCGATCTACGCCCTAGCGCTGCCCGCTAAGCAGGCCTTTCTCGTGATGACAAGCCCGGCGCGATGGCTCGGCTCGGTGCAGGGCCTGGAGTCGTCCGCCATGAACGTGGCCGCGTTCGTGGGTACTGTCACGGCGCCCTTTCTCTATGGCCGCATCTCCGGCTACACCATCACCCTGGGCGGGCTTGTAGCGTTCGCGGGGTTGGTGATGACCGCCCCTACGCTTTCGCGTCAGTGGCGACGTCTCACTGCGTAGGCCCGCAAGGAGCGCCCGCGAAGCGCCGACACGGCTGCCGAGACGACAGGTCCGATGACGTCAGGAGTCAGGGGGGGCGCTGCGGAAAAGATCGCCGGTCCGGAGACCGTATCGGCGCCGCGCCGGCGGCGCCTCGAGGAGCGCGGCGCTCGCCCCGGTGAAGAGCGCCACGCCCCCCATGATGAGGGCAAGGCGGGTCCACGGTTCGCCCGCGGAGATCCGCTCCTGCACGAACTGCTGACCGGCGCGCGCCCACACCAGCATGCCCAGGACCAAGGTGGCCTGGACGACCCGTACAGCCCACGCCCGCTTCACGAGCAGCACCACCGGAAGGAACAGGCAGAACGCCACGATCGCGAAGGCGAAGAAGCGCAGGAAGTGCGCCCCCAGCAGTATGCAGGCGAGGATCGCCGGGAGTATGCACAAGATCGTCTTCACGTACCTCCAGCATACCCGGCTCCGGCGGTTAGTGCGTAGCCGAAGTTGGGCAGGATATAGTGTTTCCCGCACATCTGAAACAAGGAGTCGATGATGGCTACCGTGGAGTTGGACGTCCGCGAAGTGATCCCGTTCGAACGGCACGAGAAGATCCTCGATCTGTGGCACACGCTCCCGGTGGGCGATGAGATCCTGTTGGTGAACGACCACGATCCGAAGCCTCTGCACTACCAGTTCCTGGCGGAGTACCCGGGGCAGTTCGAATGGACCAGCGCGGAGCGCGGGCCGCACTGGTGGGAGGCTCACATAAAGCGCATCGCCGCCGCCGAATAGCGCCGCACGTGTCGCACTCACCAGAGGATGCCCGGCCCGCCCGCGCAGCCGAGCTCTTTGTCAGATGCCTCGAGAACGAAGGGGTCTCGACCATCTTCGGCATCCCCGGCGAGGAGAACCTGGATGTCATGGACGCTCTCCTCGATAGTCCCATCCGCTTCGTCGCCACCCGGCACGAACAGGGAGCGGCCTTCATGGCCGATGTCCACGGGCGGCTTACCGGAAGGGCGGGCGTCTGCCTTTCCACCCTCGGCCCGGGAGCGACCAACCTGGTGACCGGCGTGGCCGATGCGACCATGGACGGCGCGCCGGTGGTGGCCATCGCGGGACAGGCGCCTACAACCCGCCTCCACAAGGAGAGCCATCAAGTCATCGACCTCGTGCGGCTGTTCGAGCCCGTGACAAAATACGGGGCGCAGATCACCTCGCCCGACACCATCCCGGAGATCGTGCGCAAAGCCTTCAAAGTCGCCGAGACCGAGAAGCCGGGGTGCACGTTCATCGAGTTCCCGACCAACGTGGCGGCCGCCAAGGTCTGGGGCAAGGCCCCTCTCAGGGCCCAGAGCGCGACCCCGCCCATGCCTCCCCCATCGAAGGTGGCTCAGGCGGCGGAGATCATCTCCCGAGCCCGCAACCCCCTCATCATGGCAGGCAACGGAGTGGTGCGGGCTCACGCGGCCAAGGAGCTGCTCCGCTTCGCCGAAAGACTCAACCTTCCCGTGGCCACCACATTCATGGCCAAAGGCGTCGTCCCGTCCTCCCATCCTTTGTCACTCGGCGCGGTGGGACTGCAGGACCGCGACTACGTCTCGTGCGGGTTCCTCCGGGCAGACGTGATCGTGTGCGTGGGGTACGACATCGTCGAATATCATCCACACCTGTGGCACAGCGAAGAGGACCGCAAGATCGTGCATATCCATTCCGCGCCGGCCGAAGTCGACGAGCACTACATCGTCGAATGCGGCGTCGTCGGCCAGATCGGCGCGTCGCTCGATGCCATCGCCGAGCAGGCTCGGCCGCACCCGGGCCCCCCTGCCGACCGAGACCTGCGTGAGTTCGTGCTCGAGGAGCTGGCATCTCACGCGGACGATACCGAGTGCCCCGTCACGCCCCAAAAGATCGTCTGGGACCTGCGGCAGGCTCTGGGCGCGGAGGACATAGCCGTGTGCGACGTCGGCGCTCACAAGATGTGGATGGCGCGCATGTACCCGGCTGAAGCCCCCAACACGTGCATCATCTCCAACGGTCTCGCGGCCATGGGCATCGCCGTTCCCGGGGCGATCGCGGCCAAGCTGGCACGGCCCGAGCGGCGCGTGGTGGCCGTCACGGGCGACGCCGGCTTCATGATGAACTCTCAGGAGCTGGAGACGGCGATCCGAGTGGGAGCCGACATCGTGGTGCTGATCTGGAACGACTCCGCGTATGGGCTCATCAGGTGGAAGCAGCTGGGCGAGTTCGGGCGCGAGTCGAACGTCGCCTTGACCAACCCCGACTTCGTGCGCTACGCGGAGAGCTTCGGAGCGCGCGGATACCGCGTGAAGGCCGCTGAAGAGCTCGGCGACATGCTGCAGCAGGCCCTCTCGGAGGGGGGAGTCGCGGTCATCGACTGCCCCGTGGACTACCGGGAGAACCTGAAGCTCTCAGCTCGCTTGGGTAAGCTGGTCTGCGCCAGCTAGCTAGGCTGTTGAAGGAGCGACACTTCGCCGCCCGGGCTCGGTCGAACAATGCGGGACGCGGACGCAGGGAACGAGCATATGGGGACTATTCGTGTGACGGGCGCAGAGCCCTCCCCACGGCGAAGGCGTCGGCCAGCTTGGCTCCCAATGCGTGATAGGCCTCCAAGCCCGGCATGAAGCTGATCGCTCCCACAGCCGACAGATCCAGCCTGCCTTGGGAGGTCAGAGCCCGCTCATCCACCTTGACATCGACGATCTCCCCGACGAACTGGGTGTGGGCGCCCAGATCGAAGGCATGGAGCAGACGGCACTCGAGGACCACGGGGAACTCCCCCACGTAGGGAGCGTGCACGTGCTCGGCGGCGACGGCCGTGAGTCCGGCGAGCTCGAACTTGTCGAGGTCTCGCCCTGAGGTTATGCCGAAGAAGTCGGCCGCCTGTACGTGCTCCTCCCCCGGGATGCTCACGGTGAACGCGCGGTGGTGCAGTATGTTGGCGTGGGTGAGGCGCGAGGGCCGGACCGACACGGCGATGCTCGGCGGCTTGGACGAGCAAAGTCCTCCCCACGCGACCGTCATGACGTCGGGCTTGTCAGATTCGTCGTAGCTGCCGACCACCAGGACCGGGGTCGGATAGAGGAGTGTGTGGCCGCCCAGGGACCGCTTTGCCTGCATCGCCTACTCCTTGACCGTGATGCTCTCGATGACCACGGCGGTCGTGGGTACATCGCTCATGCCCCGGACGGAGCCCGTCGGCACCGCGACGATCGCGTCGACGACGTCCATGCCCGAGGTCACCGCGCCGAAGACCGCGTATCCATATCCCTGCGGATTGGGCGCCTTGAAGTTCAGAAAAGCGTTGTCCGCGACGTTGATGAAGAACTGGCTCGTGGCGCTGTCCACGACGCCGGTTCGAGCCATGGCGAGCGTGCCGCGCAGGTTCTTTAGGCCGTTGTCGGCTTCGTTCTTGATGGGGGCGGACGTCGGCTTCTGCTGCATGTCGGAGGTGAAACCGCCGCCCTGGATCATGAAGCCCGGGATCACCCGGTGGAAGATGGTGCCGTCGTAGAACTTGTCGTTCACGTAGCTCAGGAAGTTCTGGACACTGATAGGTGCGCTGCCGCCGTACAGTTCGGCGGTGATGTCCCCCATCGATGTCTTGATGATCACTGTGGTGTTACCTGCCGTCATCGCCTCGTCTCCCGTGGTCGCTGTAGCCGCGTCTTGCCCTGTGAGCCTCGTGGTGGACGTGGTCTCCGCAGGCGGTATGCTCGCGGAGTCCGCGCCCGGTGCGATCGTGGTCGCAACCTTCCCGGATCCGCAACCAGCCTGCATCAGCGCGCCGAAGATCATCAGCACGCATACCGCGATCGCAGGACGGAGCAAGCGGCGCATCCTCAGGTCAATCGGCACGATCACGACGTCTTGCCCTCCTTGTCAGCCCGCCGACCCACCCGATCCGGGTGCCTTCAAGAGCCTGTATAGGCTCTCACATCCGTGACCTTATGGACACCTCGCACGTGGCGGCCGGCCTCAGCCGTTCGCGCATCGAGGGGATGTGGGCGCAAAACGGACCGCGGCCGGGAGCTCCCCCAGGAGCTCCCGGCCGCGACGTCGATCCTGAGCCGGTCGTTACGCCTTCGGTGAGGGCAGCACGGCCTCGTAGGTCGCGTCGTCCATGACGGCGCCCTCGGCGATGAGTTGCCGCCACTTGATGAAGTCGATCACGTCGGTGCCCGTCTGCTTGCGGGTCGAGAACGCGTAGAAGCCCAGATACGCGTCGGTCATCATGTTCTGCGCGAGCCAATGTCGGCTGATGATCTTCGCCTGGTCCCAGAAGAACTTTTTCTTCATCCGGATCAGGTCGATCGACGTCTGCAAGGAGTGCGGGAACAGGTTGGCGAACCGCCAGATGAGGGCGTTCACCTCCTGGTCGAGAGGCGTCAGGTCGATGCTGCACTCTTTCATGAGGGCCTTGGCGGCTGCCGCGGCTTCGCCTCTCTTGGATTCGCCGTAGACGATGTCGCCGTCGAGGACATACTGGTCGGTGTGCACCAAGGGGTTGCGGATGAACTTCCCGTCCTTGGTCAGCACGGGCACCGCCTTGGAGATGAGGCCCTTGGCCTTCATCTTGTAGGCCGACCACATCTCGCACGAGATGCAGTTGTACATGGCGTCTTCCATGGAGAGGAACCAGGGCAGGAAGTCCGTGGAGCCTCCGGCGGGCGCCGAGCCGTGCTTGGGCCCGGCCTGGCCGAAGATGGCCAGGTCGGAGGCAATGGCCAGGTCACAGGCCATGCCGATCTCCTGGCCACCGGCCACCCGCATGCCGTTCACCCGGCAGATGACGGGCTTCTTGCAGTCGAGGATCGAGTCGACCATGTGGTTGAACAGGTCCATGTACTCGCCGTACTCGTTGGGCCGCCTGGAGTAGTACTGCGAGTACTCGATGGTGTTGCCGCCGGTGCAGAAGGCGGCGTCGCCCGCTCCGGTGAAGACCACGGCTACCACGCTGCGGTCACCGGAGGCGGCGTGGAAGCCGGCGATGACGCCCTTGACCATGGTCGTGGTGTAGCTGTTGTACTGCTGCGGGTTGTTCAGCGTGATCCAGGCCACGTACAGACCGTCGACCACGTTGCCGGCTTGGTCCACAAGGGGACGCTTCTCGTAGACGGTGCACGGGGCTTCGGTCCCCCACCACTGGTCTCCGATGAGCGAGTGATCCTTGAGCTCGTTGTCCCTGGGCAGCCATTCGAGGCCCATGTGTCTCCTTTCATACAATGAATCGACCGACCGAACAAGCGGACGGCCCGCCCAGGTTAGCCCCAGCGGGCCGTCATGTCTAGCCCGACTAATGAACGGGCCGTGTACTCACGAGACGGCGAAGCACCACCTCTCAGCAGTCTGCTAGCTCTCCCGTTTGATGATCATGGCCATGGTCGAGCCGCCACCGCCGCAGATCGAGGCGATGCCGAACTCTCCGTCGAGGCGCTTGAGAGCGTTGTAGAGAGTCACCAGGAGACGCGCGCCCGAGCAGCCCGTGGGGTGACCGAGCGCTATGGCTCCGCCGTGCACGTTCAGCTTCGTGGGATCCCAACCGAGCACCACCTGGTTGGCGAGGATCTGAGCGGCAAAAGCCTCGTTCACCTCGATGAGGTCCATGTCCGCCAGGCTCATGCCCGCCCGCGACAGGACCTTGGGGATGGCGACGCCGGGCCCCTCACCCATGAACCGGCCGTCGACGGCGGTCTGGGTGTAGTCGACCACCGAGAACAGCGGCGTGAGGCCGCGTTTCGCCGCTTCCTCCCGAGACATCGCCACGAGGAACGCCGCACCGTCGGTCATTCCGCAGGAGTTACCGGCCGTGACCACGCCGCCGTCCTTCTTGAAGACCGGGGGCAGCTTGGCCATCGAGGCGGTGTCGACCTCGTACCGGATCGATTCGTCTTTGTCGAACACCACCTCAGGGCTCTTGCCCTTGGCGGGGATGACCACCGGGGTGATCTCCTCGTCGAACCAGCCGTTCTTCTGAGCCGCGGCCGCTTTCTGATGACTCGCGGCGGCGAAGGCGTCGAGGTCCTCGCGGGCGAGGCCGTACTTCTCGACCAGGTTCTCGGCGGTCATGCCCATGCTCACCCCCGCCACGGGGTCGTCGGCGTCGCTCCATCCGTCTTCGAGCGTCACCGGGCCCAGCCGGAATCCCTGCCATCTGTACCCGCGGATCAGGTGCGGGATGGTCGACATGCTCTCCATGCCGCCGCAAAGCGCGATATCGGCCTGGCCCACCTGGATCTCTTGCGTGGCGATCGCGACGGCCTTCATGCCGGCCGGGCACGCCTTGTTGATGGTCACCGCGGGCACGTGCGTGCCGCAGCCCCCCTTGAGGGCGGCGGTGCGGCCCGGGTTCACGTAGTTGCCCGCCTGCCGGCACGAAGCTATCAACGCATCGTCCACGTCGTCGCCCGAGACCTGTGCGCGCCTCAGCGCCTCGCGGATCGCGAAGGAGGCGATGTCGTACACCTTGACATCCTTCAAAGTGCCCCCGAACCGTCCCATCGGGGTGCGCACCGCACTGACGAACACCACGTCGCTCAACTGCCGCACTCTTGCCTCCTTAATCTGCTGATCCGGCGCTCTCCGCCCGCGGCGGCGCTTCCGCACCGTCGACATCCGCCGCGCGCAGCTGTCGTCGCAGCGGGAAGAGATGGAGGGACCGGCGGCGGGTCACGAGGCCCCAAAGGCCCCGGGGGTTCCATATGGTGATGACCATCGCTACCAGGCCCAGCAAGATAAGGTACCAGGAACCGTAGTCGGAGAGAAGCTCCTGCATGACCAGGAACACCACGGTGCCGATGATCGGCCCTTCGATGGTACCCACGCCGCCGATCACCACGACGAAGATCATCAACGCGGTCCACTGGACGCTGAAGGCCGCGTTGGGCTGGATGCGCAAGAGGTTGAGGTAGGTGACCGCCCCCGCCAGGCCGCAGCCGAAGGCGGAGATGAGATATACGTAGCGCTTCGCCCGCGAGACGTCGACCCCCAGGCTCTCCGCACCGGTCTCGTTGTCCCGGATGGCCGTGAGGGCCAGGCCGAGTCGCGACCGGAGCAGGAAGAACACCAGGAGAACGGAGCCGACCGCAAGGCCCAAGGCGAGAAGATAGGTGGCGGGTACCCGGGTGGCCATCTTCACATGGGACGCGGCGGTCACGGTCGTGCCGGAGCCTCCGCCCACCCACTTGACGTTGGTCACGATCAGTCGGTAGGCCTCGGCGATCACCCACGTGCCGATGGCGAAGTAGCCTCCCCGGAGCCGGAAGGCCAGGATCGAGGTGGGCAGCGCGATCACAGCGGCGGCTATGCCGGCCAGGAGCACCGCCACGAAGGGGTTGACCCCGAGCCCGTCCGCGAAGACCCACAACCCGTAGGCGCCGAGACCGATGTAGGCCTGCTGCCCGACGGAGAGCAAACCGCCGTACCCGGCGAGGAGGTTCCACATCTGGGCCATGGCGAGCAGGGTCAGGTAGGTGGTGAGGGTGCGCTGTGTGCCCGCCTTCGCCCACAGCGGGATGGAAGCGAAGGCGAGCACGATCATGCCGGCCAACGACAGTGCGACGCGATTGGACCGGGTCGACTTCACCACTTTGAATCGGGGCCCGGCCATCAGTCAGCCTGCTTCGCGAACAGACCCTGAGGACGAAAGGCCAGCACCGCCAGGAAGACCAGATGCCCGGCGAGCACGCCGACGCCAGGGTCTATGCGAGAACCGAGGGTCTGAGCGACTCCCAGGAGGATGCCTCCCGCGAGGGTACCCCAGAGAGAGCCGAGGCCACCCATGATGACCGCCTCGTAGGCGAAGATCAGGCGCATGCTCCCGACGTCG
>JAJZQZ010000163.1 GCA_021802965.1 Actinomycetes bacterium | reverse complement strand
CCGAACATGACCGGCTCGCATGAAGATCGGTCCGTCGCCCCCGAGTTCCGAGTTCTTGGCGCGGTAGCCGTCTCCAACTTCGAGTGCGCCTGCTTGGATCAATTGGCCAAAGGTCGCCTCTCGCCACTCACTCGCCAAAGCCGAGCTCCCGAAGGTTGACGGCGATGAGGGCATCGAGACGAGCTGCTTCAGCCTGCTGCTCGCGGAGTTTCGCGGTGAGCCTGTGCATCTTGACGTCGAACGGCTCGTCGTCCCCCTCGGTCGCTGCTGCGCCGACGTACCGGCCAGGTGTGAGAACGTGGCCGTGGGAACGGATCTCGTCGAGCGCGGCTGACTTGCAGAAGCCGGGCTCGTCGGCGTACACGCCGGCACCCGGGTCGCCTCGCCAGGCGTGGTAGGTGTCGGCGATTTTCGCGACGTCGTCGTCGGTCAGCTCGCGGTGCGTCCGATCGACCAGCGTGCCCATCTTGCGGGCGTCGATGAAGAGCGTCTCGCCGCGTCGGTCGCGGAAGCGGCCGTTGCGCTTGTCGCGGGCCAGGAACCAGAGGCACACCGGGATCTGCGTCGAGTAGAAGAGCTGGCCGGGCAGGGCGACCATGCAGTCGACGAGGTCAGCCTCGACGATGTTGCGGCGGATTTCGCCCTCCCCCGACTGGTTGGCTGACATCGAGCCGTTAGCGAGCACGAAGCCGGCGATTCCACTGGGCGCGAGGTGGCTGATGAAGTGCTGTACCCAGGCGAAGTTCGCGTTGCCCGCCGGCGGGCTCCCGTACACCCAGCGCTTGTCGTCGCGCAACAGCTCGCCCCGCCAATCCGAGTCGTTGAAGGGCGGGTTGGCCAGCACGTAGTCGGCCTTCAGATCGGGGTGGCGGTCGTTGTGGAACGTGTCGCCGTGGGCGATCTGGGCGTCGATGCCGCGGATGGCGAGGTTCATCTTGGCCAGGCGCCAGGTGGTGTAGTTCGACTCCTGCCCGTAGATGCTGATGTCGCCCACGCGGCCCTGGTGGGCCTCGATGAACTTCTCGCTCGAGACGAACATGCCCCCCGAGCCGCAGCAGGGGTCATAGACGCGGCCCCGGTAGGGAGCCAGCATCTCCACGAGCACACGCACCACGTGGGAGGGGGTGTAGAACTGGCCGCCCTTCTTCCCCTCGGCGCTGGCGAACTGGGCGAGGAAGTACTCGTACACGCGGCCGAGCGTGTCCTTGGCCCGGTCGGCGGGGGCCCCGAGCGCGATGTCGCTGACGAGATTGATGAGCTGACCCAGGCGCTGCTTGTCGAGGCCCGGTCGCGCGTAGTCCTTGGGGAGCACGCCCTTCAACGTCGGGTTGTCGCGCTCGATGGCGCTCATCGCATCGTCGACCAGGGTCCCGACGGTAGGTTGCGGCGCACTGGCCTTCAGGTGTGACCAGCGGGCTTCCCGGGGCACCCAGAAGATGTTCTCGGCGCGGTACTCGTCGGGGTCCTCGGGATCGGCGCCCTCGGCACGCGCGGCGTCGAGCGCGGCATGCTTCGCCTCGAAGGCGTCGCTGATGTACTTGAGGAAGATCAGCCCGAGGACGACGTGCTTGTACTCGGCGGCGTCCATGTTGTTGCGCAGGGCGTCGGCGGCGGCCCACAGCTGGCGCTCCAAGCCCAGCTCGCCTGAGGCTGGCTGCCCGTTGCCATTGCCGCGCCCGCGTGGCATACGCAATCACCCTCCCGCGCGCTGGCCGTTCAACTGGACTGTACTGCAATGGCCCATCGTATCGGGCCGCGCCTGTTCACACCTTGGGTGCTGCGGCGATGCTAGGCTCGTTGCCAGCAGAACTCGAGGGACCACCGATGCTCCGAACCGACCTGATCGAGCTTGTCAACTCCGGGCAGGCGTGGGCGTTCGTCGGCTCGGGCCTGTCGGCGGAAGCGGGGTTGCCGGGCTGGGAGCAGCTAGTCGACGGGATCACGGGTCGTCTCGCTGGCGACACTCTGACAACCGTCGAGGCGACAAAGTCGTACGGCCGAGGACGTCAAGACCAGGACTGGCCGCGGTGTCTTGGGGCGATCGAGGCGGTGATAGGCCGCCCCGCTCTGGAGGCGCACGTCAGGGAGGTCTTGGCCGGGGCCCCTCGACGTCCGGGACGTGCCCTAGACCTCGTCTCGGACTGGCCGTTCGCCGGGTACATCACGACGAACTACGACTCGCTGATCGAAAGTGCCCTTCACCCGAAGGCACGCGGGTGGGTGGCGGTGGGGAACGCCGCCGACGAGGTCCGGAAGGTGTCCGGAGGCGCGTCCAACCTCATATGGCATGTCCATGGCTCCCTGGAGCATCCCGAGCCTGCCGGACGGCTGATTCTGACGACGAAGGACTATGACGACCTATACCTCGAGGGATCGCCACTGGCGAACCAGTTGAGGGCGTTCCTCCAGCACCACCGCGTCGTGTTCTTCGGCTTCTCGTTCAAGGACGCAGAGCTGCAGCGGCTGTTCAAGCTCACCAGGCAGTACTGCAGCCCCGCCCGCCCCGCCTTCGCGTTCTTGAGGGACGCCGCCGAGAACGAGCGAATCGAGATGCTCGACGAGTTCAATGTCGACACCGTTCCCTACCCGAGAGCCGACGGCTCACACCGAGCACTCGTTCCGACGCTGGAGGCGTACGGGTCGTTCATCATCAAGCGCACGCTGAGGTTCGGCCAGCCAGGTCGGCCCGTCCCGAGCTACGACCCGGAGACCACCGGACTCATGGTCTTCAACGCCCTCGTATTGCGGCGGGGCGTAAGGATCGACCACGACGTCATCCAGCTCCTGCTTCGTGCGCGCGTGCTTTCACTTCTGGGCCACGACCAGACCAGAACGGATGAAGACCTGATCAGGGATCTGGAGGAGAAGGCTCGACTCTTCAGCGACGCGGACTTCAAGACTGCACGTGAGGGCGCCAGCGACGCGGTGAAGACGTGCCTCCGCGAGCTGATGAGCGAAGGGCTTGTCGGCGCGGAAGCCATCCAGGGTGGCGGTCGGCGTGTCCGGTTGCTGCCGGCCGGCCTCGATCTCGTCAACGAGCATGCCGCCAACGCGGAACTTCTTGTCCAGAAGTTCAGGGCGTCACTGCGGGACCGTGCCATCCAGATCATTGGCGACGCGGAGCCATCGTGCGCTCGCGTCGCGGGTGCAGCCGAGGCATTCCTCAAGGAGTGCGTCGAGCGTCGCGCGGTGGGTGTTGCGCAGGCTCTCGCCCAATCCGGGGACATCCAGCAGTTCCACATGGTGGCGCTGCTTCAGGCCTTGCCGCAGTTCATGGCGCAGCTTGATGGAGATGCCGAGGCACGCGCCCTCGTGCGTCTGGTTGAGGACGTGCTGGCGACCCGCGACCGGGCCGAGCTCGCCTACTTGGGTTCCGCCCTCCAGGCGCGCTTCGGTGTGCACCTCCTTGGGCTCGATCCCGACGCACTACGGGCGCGTATGGATGATTTCAGGCGGACGCTGTTCCTCATTGACGCCGTCACGCTCATCCACCTGCTGGCACGATCCAGCGGCGGGTGGGCTGCCGCCCGTCTGCTGATGGATCGGCTGCATCACCTCGGTGCGCCTGTCGCAACGACCGACAAGATTGCGACCGAGGTAGCCGAACACGCTCGTTGGGCGCGTGATCACGCCAAGCTCGATGCTCGCGGCGCGATGGTCGCGTCCGGCCGAGCCGGCTTTAGGACTAACCAGTTTGTCCAGGGGTTCCTCGCAGAGGTGGCCGCCGGGCAAGTGGCAGAGTTCCGAGAGTACCTAGAGTCGGCGGTCGGTGCCGGGGCCGGCTCCGCGTCAGATGAGGCCTTCCGAAAGGCGATCGCCCGCGCTGGCATCCCGTGCCTCGCATTCGACGAGTGGCATGGCTTCGATGAAGCGCTGTGGACCGACGTTGAGGAGAGCGAAGAAGAGCTCACACGCATGCGGAAGGCTGGCAACAGCTACCGACACGAACGGCAGGTGCGCGCTGAGGCCGAGGCGCTCGTTATTGTCGAGGCGGTCCGCACGGGCACCTTGACGTTGGACGGGAACGAGCTGGACACCGCCTTCTTCATGTCTCCCATGCGCGGCATCGAGGACATGGCGAAGGGCGGCACGCCAGGTATGCGCCCCGGCACCGTCCTCCAGTGGATCAATTCGCTCGTTCCATCCACGCCCGATGAGCTCGCGGGTCTCGTCGACGGGTTGCTCGCCGAACTGGCCGACCGAGGACTCGCCGTCGTCGATAGGAACCAGCTTAGGCTCGCCTTTCACCCCGCCATCGAGGCATCGAAGGAGCGGCTGACCGAGGAACTCGCAAGCTACCACCAACTCGTTACAGCTCGTTGGGGTCAGGAGTCGCTGGAAGCCCTCCGGGACCTCGACGACCTCGACCTCATGGTCGCAGAGAAGCCGTACTACGCGATGAAGGCTGAGGAGCTTCAAGCGGAGCTGGACCGCGAGCGAGCAGCGCGCGAGAACGCACAGGAAACCCGGCGACTGACCGAACGAGAACGGTCCCGACTGCAGGAGCTTGATGCCGCGGAGAAGGCACGCCGAGCGAGAACCCTAGCCAAGCAGCGGAAGTCGGCCGACAAGGGCCGGCGGCGGCGAAGGTAGGCGAGTCGGGCAGACGCCACAGGCACCGGTGCGGACGGCGGGCTCCACCGGGGCTCGCGGCCGGCACTATAGCGCGCCCCATCCGCCGTGGGGATGCCGACTGAGCATCTGTACTGAGGAGATGGCCCGAGCAGCACACGCTGGAGGATGAAGGGCTGCTTGTGCGCCGAGGTCCCACGCTCAGTGGGTCGCGGAGGGCCGAATCGTCAGTGTCTCAACCATCAGGTGGGGCCTGAGACGCCGGCGCAGACGGCAGAGGGCTCCGAAGTGGGGCCGCAAGTGAACCGGTTGGTCGGGGCGAGAGGATTTGAGCCGCCGGTTCCCATCACCTGGGTAGTCGTGCCTGAGTGGGTCGCTCGGGCCCTTCGTGTGGTCGCCTAGCCGTCCGCGCCGGCCGAGGGCCGGCGGCACCTTGGCGTGCCCGTGCTCATCGCACAGTGGCGTCGCTGTCGGGCCGTCGTTCCGTCGCGACCAGCAACGGGAGGCCCCCGGAGAGGACCTCCCGTTGCTGCGCTGATGGTCAGATCGCGACCCTAGATAAGGTCGGCGACCGCCTCGTTCCACTCGCACGTGGCGCGCGCCAACCCGGCATCCGCGACCGCGCTGACGACCCCGACGCTGTCGAGGCAGACGCCCGCCCGATTGATCACTTAGGCGCCGGAACTCTGGCGTCATGCCGAGCCGCGCGAGCTTCTTCGGGTTGCCACACAGCAGGGCGACGCCAGCCAGGTCGCCGGCGTGCGAGGTCAGCGCAGGGGCGGCGAGGAGAAGTAACAGGGGTTCACGTCGTCGCGCGGTGCGTCGCATCGGCCACCACGCCGGCCACCAAGGTGGACGGAGGCGGAAGCGGAATAGCCGCTGGTTCCCTATCACCGCGGGGATCGTCGCGCCGGAGTGACTGGCCTACGCTCTGCGCCGGGCTGCCCAGAGCCGCAGCAATGCCCTCAGCTCGCTTCCCGGTCAACCTATACTTGAACTGCCAGCTGCGGCATCGCAGCGGCGCCCGGTAGCACGGTTGTCTGTCGCCGCGATTCGAGAGAGGAATCAGCCATGGCTGAGCCATCTGGGCTGCGCATCGTCGCCATCCACAACGCGAGGCAAGGAGCCAAGAGCACGGACGACGAGTGGGTGCAGATCAACAACGACGGTTCACAGCAGTGGACCATCCACAACTGGGAACTCTCGGATGAGACGGCGCAGCAACTCCGGCCTCACATCTACCGCTTCCCGAAGACGCTCGCGAACGGAGGCAGCTGGACGTTCGATCCAGGGGAAACGATCTATGTCTTCACCGCTCGGGGCCAAGACGTGTTCATCGCAAAACCGGCGAATGGCGCGAGGCCCCAGTTCCACCTCCATTGGAACAGAGACGCGATGGTGTGGAACAACTCCGGTGATCGCGTCTACTTGCGGAGCGAGGACGGGAGATTCCTCACCGTTCCCTACCCCATCCCCTAGAGGCTGGATCGTCGCGTACGAGCCTATCAATCGCGGCACGACGCTTCGACCCTCACGCAGCCGAGCTGCCCTGCCACAATGCTGGCGTGCCGGCGTCCGACGATCCCATCGAACGCGCCATTTGGTCCCTGGCCGCGCGCTTGTCCGAGCGCTCGTTGGCGGCGCTGGTCGTGCTCCTGTATGCGGGAGGCGGACTTCTGGTGCCCTTGGCCTTGCGCTGGTCGCTGCCCTGGCTCGTCCTGGCAAACGTCCTGTGCACCGTGTGGGCAGGCGTCATCGGCCTCGCCTGGTTCGGGATGCGGATCCAGTCCACCTTCCGCCGGCACCTCGTCGAGTGGACGACCGACCTCCGCCTTCTCGATGCGGGGGAGTTTGAATGGCTCGTGGGCGAGCTGTTCCGCCGCGAGGAGTGGACCGTGGAGGAGACCGGGAGCCAAGAGGGTCCCGACGGCAACATCGACCTCCGACTGACCAAGGAAGGCCGGCGCGTCATCGTCCAGTGCAAGCGATGGACCTCCTGGTTGGTGGATGTGGACGAGGTACGCAAGTTCGCGGGCACGCTCCTGGTCGAAGGGTTGCCCGGCAGCGCCGGCATCTTCGTGACGCTTTCGGACTTCACGGCGCAGGCGCGAGACGAGGCGGACAAGGCGGGCATCGCCCTCGTCAACAACCGCCAGCTGTTCGAGCGCGTCGAGAAGGTCCGTAAGACCGAACCATGTCCGAACTGCCAGGCAGCCATGCGCCTGGATCGCTCCACGCACGGCTGGTGGTTCAGATGTGTCGCTCCCGGATGCTCAGGGAAACGCGACCTCGGCCGCGATCCGGGACGGGCTATCGAACTGCTGACCATGGACCGCGACGTCGTGGCCGGTCGCCCGTGACGGATTTGAACCCGCTCTTCCCACATCTGGCGAAGGCCCTAGCCACCGTGGCGTGAGTGGTGGGCCAAGGGGACCCGTGCCGCGTTGTGGGGATCGGCTCAAACTTGGAGCCTCTCCACGCTCACCTCGTATCGCCCATATCGCGCGTGGACCCACTCGGTGGCGCTCAGCTCGGGCGGGGGCGGAGGTGGGTTGAGCAGTGCATCGACCATGTCGGCGACGCTCGTCCCCGACCACCGGAACGAGGCCAGGATTTGGTGTGACCGGACAGGCACGCCCAGGTCATCGAGGGGCAGTGCGGGGAGGACGTTGGGTGTGAGGATGAACCACCGGTAGGCCACGTCGTCGGGTACGGTCCACCCAGGTGGCCAGTGAGGGTGCGCGCCGCTCGCGATCGCGTTGCGGAGTCGGATGACCTGGTCACGTTTGCCGTTGGCCCGTCGCTGGAGATCGGCCACTTCCGCTGACCCGTCCAGACTGATCCTCCAGAGGACCTCGAACACCACCGCCTCCTGCGTGGACGGGTCGAATGCGACCACGTCGAAGTCGCCCGCCAGACTGTCGTCGCCGTGGAACACCTTGACGCGCTCCGCGACCTTTGTACCGGTCAGTCGTCTTCTGAGAGTCTCTGCCACCGTTCTGCTGCCCAGGAGACCGAGAAGCCGGCCCGCCTCGCCGAAGCGGACGGGATCGAGCTGGAGGCGCGCGGTGAAGTTGCGGACAAGCGCGCCGGGCGTGATGAGGCTGCTCATCGGGGCCAACCTGCCGTCCGCCAGGGGCACCAGCGGAGTCAGACAGGGATCCGCGCAGGCGCCCAGATCGACCGTGAGCAGGTCCACGACTTGCGCGACGCGCTCGATGGGCACTCGCGTCGCCGTGGCCAGCTGAGAGATGAGCATCCGGGGTGGGAAAGCGGGCAGCACGACATCGGGACGATGTGAGCCGAGCATGATCTGGGTGGCCGAATGCCAAGCGCGCGCGAACAGTTCCAGGAGCACCGCCTCGGCCTCGCCCATCGTGAATCCCCCCACGTCCAAGGCGCGGTCGAGATAACTCTCCTGTTTGCCTGCGATGAGGCGAGCGAGGGCGCGGAACTCCTCTCGCATCAGCAGTGGGACCCCCTCCCAAGGGACGTCCCGACCCGCGCCCCGCTGCCACGCGCGGAGGTCATCGAACCCGGTCGGGGGTCCCTCGGGCATTGAGATGA
>JAJZQZ010000162.1 GCA_021802965.1 Actinomycetes bacterium | reverse complement strand
GGCCGAACGCCGGGGAACGGATCGCCTAGGAGGTTGCTGGGCGGCTGCTGAAGATCCGAGCAGGCCTGTCGCTCCGGCCGCATCGAGAGGGCGCCTCGCGGGGCGCCCTCTGCGCATCCGGCGGGATGGTAGTATCGAAGCGGAACCGAGGAGGAGGAACCCCCCGTGGAGATCTACTTCCTGAGGCACGGCCTGGCCGGCTCGCGAGCCGAATGGGACGGCCCCGACAGCGAGCGGCCGCTCACGGATCAAGGCAAGAGGCGCATGCGTCGTGAGGCCGCTACCTTGGCGAATCTCGGGCTGTGTCCGCAGGTCATCCTCACCAGTCCTCTCGTCCGCGCGGAGCAGACCGCGGAGATCGTCGCGGAGGCTCTGAAGATGGCGGGCAGGACGGTCCGGGATGAACGTTTGTCGCCCGGCTTCCAGGTGGACGATCTGAGAGGGATTCTGGCGGACACGGCGGATGTGGGCAGCCTCTTGCTCGTAGGCCACGAGCCCGACCTTAGTGAGGCCGTCAGCGTCTTGGTCGGAGGCTGCCGCCTCGTGCTCAAGAAGGGGGCGCTCGCGCGCGTCGACGCCGGCGACCGATCCCTCGCGGATGCGGAGCTCGTCTGGCTTCTCCCTCCGTCGTTGCTCGCACTGTAGATCCGTCTCGCGCGCGGCCGACCGCAGCGCGGGGCCCGGGAGGTCATCGGGAATGGGGGGTGGGAACGTGGAGATAGAGGCGAAGTTCGCGGTCCGGGACGAGGCCGTGCTCGACCGCTTGGCCGACGTGGAGACGCTCGGCCCGTTCCCCTTGGGCGCCGTGGTCACTCACTCCGTCGAGGACTCCTACCTGGACACCGCCGATCGGGCCCTCCTGGCGTCGGGCCACACCTGCCGCCGGCGCGAGACCGGCAGCGGAGGAGTCCTCATCACGGTCAAGACCATCGAGCTGGGCGATGCGGCCGTGTTCCGCCGCGAGGAGCTCGAGGTCGAGCTGGAGGAGCCGTCGCTCCAGCCGGACGAGTGGCCCGGATCGGAGGCGCGCTCGCGGGTCATGGACGTGATCGGGGAGGACACCCTGCTGCCGCTGCTGCACCTCACCCAGATCCGTCGCGTGCGCGCCGTTTCGGTGGGGGGAAAGGTGTGTGGCGAGCTCTATCTCGACGACGTGCGGGTGAGCGACCGCGACGGGGTCGCCCGCTTCTACGAGGTCGAGCTGGAGTCACTGCCCGAGTGTACCGAGGAGGAATTCGCGAGCCTCAGCGAGCTGCTGAAGGCGGAAGTCGGGCTCACTCCCCTGGATCGCCCCAAGTTCCTCCGGGCCTTGGCGCTGGTGGAAGGGGATGACGGCGAAGCTCTCCTGATGCCCCACGAGCTGGCCGTGAGCCGCCGCATCGCCGAGCTCGAGGACGCGTACGGGCGGCGAGCTCGGGCGCTTCTCGCGCTCCACGAGGGCGCCACCCAGGTGGAGGCGGGCGCAAGAGCCGGCTTCTCGTCGCGCTGGGCCCGGCATTGGCTGTCGGAGTTCCGTCGCGACCGCATGGGCATCTTCCCGGGTGAGGTGTTCGAGGGGATCGGGCTGCGCCCGGTGGGGACCGCGCCGGCCACAGATGACCACGCGCCGGCGCCCGAAGTCGAGCCCGAGGACACGGCGCGCGAGACCACGGAGGAAGCGGCCGCGGGCGCCGCCCCCGACGCGTCCGCGCCCGATGCGGCCAAGGCCAAGAAGGGGCAGACGAGGCTGCGCCTCACCGACACGATGGCCGAAGCGGCCGACAAGATCCTGGCCGTCCATCTGGAGCGCATGACCGAGCACGAAGAGGGCACTCGCAAGGGTTCGGACATCGAAGAGCTGCACGACATGCGGGTCGCGACACGTCGGATGCGCGCCGCCCTGAGACTCTTCGACCCGTTCCTCGACGAAGACAGCATGCGGCCGTTCCTCAAGAGCATGCGGCGCACCGGCCGCTCCTTGGGCGCGGTGCGAGACCTCGACGTCTTCCGCGAGAAGGCCGAGGCGTATCTCTCCGATCTACCCGAGGGGCACCGGGACGACCTCGATCCCCTGTTCGAGGCCTGGGCCGAGGAATACGCGCGCTGCCGCAAGCGGATGCTCGTCTACCTGGACGGGGGCGCGTACCGGGCGTTCAAGGAGGACTTTTCGACCTTCCTGGCGACTCCCGGCGCGGGGTCACTACCGGCGGTCCTCGAGACCGGGGAGGTCCGTCCCTACCGGGTACGCGATGTCCTGCCCTACCTCATCTACGAGCATGCGGCGGAGGTCTGGGCCTACGACGGGCACACTTCGACCGCTCAGGTCCCCCTGGTGCGCTTCCACTGCCTACGCATCGCGGCCAAGGGGCTGCGCTATGCCTTGGAGTTCTTCCAGGAGGTCCTCAGCCCCGACGTGAAGGAGCTGATCGCGGCGACCAAGCGCCTCCAGGACCACCTCGGTGACCTGCAGGACGCCGTCGTGACCTGCAACGTCCTGCGCGACTACCTCACCTGGGGCACCTGGGGTCCGCCGAGCACCACCAAGATCCCCCCGCCGGTCCCCGTGATCGTCGCGCCCGGGGTGGCCGCGTTCCTTGCCCTGCGTCAGGCGGAGCTGCAGAACTTGGTGCGCACGTTCCCCACGGTGTGGGGCGAGGTGTCGGGACCGGCTTTCAGGCTCCGACTCGCGGACGTGATCAGCCGGCTGTAGCCGCTGCTGCGCTCCTGCCTCTAGCCGAACACCTCGTCGCGCTGGATGTTCTCGCGCTCCAGCTGGAAGGCGTCGTGAAGGGCCTGCACCGCCTTCTGGACGTGGGCCTTGCCGATCACGCACGATATCTTGATGGAACTCGTGGAGATCATCTCGATGTTGATGTCGTTGTCGGCCAGCACTCGGAACATCGTCGCCGCCACGCCGGGGTGCGTCTTCATGCCGGCTCCGACGATGGACACCTTGGCCGTGTCGGTATCGGTCGAGACCTCGTCGAAGCCGAGCTCCTCGCGCATGCCGTCGAGGACCGCATGGACCACCGGCAGGTCGGTCTCGCCGACGGTGAAGGAGATGTCGCTCTTGCCGCCTTCGGAGACGTTCTGGATGATCATGTCGACGTTCACGCTGGCGTCGGCCAGGGCGCTGAACACCCGTGCCGCCACGCCGGGCCGGTCGGGCACGTGATAGATGGTCACTTTCGCGTCGTCGAGCGTGTACGAGACTCCGGACACGATGGCTTGTTCCATGTTCTCCTCGTCCTTGATCCAGGTCCCGGGGGCGTCGGTGAAGCTCGACCGCACATGGATCGCGACGCCGAACCGGCGGCCGAACTCCACGCTGCGGAGCATGAGCACTTTGGCGCCCGTCGCCGCCATCTCCAGCATCTCCTCGTAGGAGATCACCGAGATCTTGCGGGCTTGGGGCACCATGCGCGGGTCGGTCGTGTAGACGCCGTCCACGTCGGTGTAGATCTCGCAGACGTCGGCGCCCAGGGCCGCCGCGAGGGCGACCGCTGTGGTGTCGGAGCCGCCCCGGCCCAGAGTCGTGACTTCCTGGTTCGTCGACACCCCCTGGAAGCCGGCGACGAGCACGATCTTGTCTTCGTCCAGGGCGCGCTGGACCCGATGCGGCTTGATGTCGACGATCTTGGCCTTCATATGGGCGGTGTCGGTGAGAATGCCGGCTTGGGACCCCGTCAGCGAGATGGCGTCGTGCCCGAGATCGTGGATGGCCATCGCGACCAGGGCGGCCGAGATCCGCTCTCCCGTGGAGAGCAGCATGTCCATCTCCCGCTCGGGGGGGTTCTCGGATATCTCACGGGCCAGCTCGATGAGCTCGTCGGTGGTGTCGCCGCGGGCCGACACCACCGCCACGACAGGGTGCCCGGACCGGTATGTGTCGACTATCCTGGCCGCCACCCGCTTGATGCAGGCCGCATCGGCCACCGAGGTGCCGCCGAACTTCATGACCACCGCGCCGAGTCGCTCGGGAACGTCTGGGTCCTGCCTGCGTGCGTCGGGACCATCAGTATTCGACAAGGGGGTTAACCTAGACCTTTCCGCGGTCGATAGAGTCTGTGCGGAGTCGCATTCTACTCGACCATCGGAGACTTTTGAAGCAGACCGACCCAGCCCCACCGCATCCAGCCGAACGAGACGCCCCGATCGACCGCGTGTCCGGCGGGCCGATGGACTTCTTTTGGGGCAGTCTGGCGCCCCTGTCGCTGTTCGCCGCCTTCGGGCTCGCGGTGCTCGCCACCGGCTTCATGATCTGGTCGACGGAGGGCAGCTCCAGGACCCTGCTGGCCCTCGGGATCCTGGTGTTCTTCGCCGGGATCATCCTGCTGCATCCGACCCAGTACTACCTGGTGCGGAGCCGCCTCGAGCATCCTCTGACGCGTCTGGAGCACGAGCTGCGCGGTGAGCTGCCCTGGCGCCCGGAGGGAGACATGCTTCTGGGGAAGCTGCGGGTGGCCGTGCAGGTCGTGCGGGATTCCGCCAACGACTCGGCGGAGGCCCTGGCCACCGAACGGGAAAAGGTGGCGGCGCTCCAAGCCCGCGTCGATGAACAGGTGGCGGCCGACCGCTTTGGCGCCCGGGTCGCCGACGTGCTCCGAGCCACTGAGCGGGTCGACCAGTTCGCCGCCGAGTCGGCCCGGCTCATCAGGGAGGTATGGCCCGCGGAACACGTGGTGCTGCTCCAACGCGACGAGCTATCCACCGAGTTGCAGGTGTTGTACCAGGACCTCGACGGAGACCCGGTCATGCTCCACCATTCGGACAACGGAGCGCCCCGCTACCGCAAAGCCTCTCTACCCGGCCCCATCAAGGAGGCGCTCCGGCGTGGCTTCTTTGCCGAGTCCGGTCTCGCGGGGAGTCAGGACCCGGCCTTTCCGACCGGCCGGAGCTTCGTGGCCATCGCCTTGGACCACCGAGGACCTGGGGCGGGCGTGCTGCTGGCAGTGTCGCCGGCCCTCGTCACGCCGACGGCGGAGACCTTGCGGAGGGCGCAACCCCTGTTCAGCATCGGCTTCTCGCGTTCGCTGTACCTGCGCGAAGTGGAAGAGGCGGCGGTACGAGATGCCCTGACGGGTACGTACACCTACGACCACTTCCTGTCGTTGCTGCGCCACGAGGTCGCGCGGAGCAACCGGTACAGCCGGCCCCTCGCCTGCCTCGTGGTCGACGTGGACGGCCTGCGACGCATAAACGAGAGCCACGGCGCCCGCACCGGGGACCGGGTCATCGCGGAGGTGGCGCAGGTGGTTCAGGCTGCGATCCGGTCGTCGGACATGCTCGCGCGGATCAGCGGAGGCCGGCTCGCCCTGCTTCTGCCGGAGACGGTGGAAGAAGCGTCGAAGGTGGTGGCCGAGCGGGTCATCACCAAGGTGCAGGAGCATCCGTTCATCGTGCAGCGTTCGGTGGTGGAGCGGGTGACTGTCAGCGTGGGCATAGCACTGCACCCTCCGCATGGCGTCACCGCCCTCACCCTTGTGGACGCGGCCCATGTGGCCCTGTCGGAGGCCAAAGAAGCGGGCCGGAACTGCTACTCGCTCCTCGAGGCTCCGGCTCGCCCAGAGAATGATACGGAGTCGCCCGCGACGTAGGTCATGTCGCGGGCGACTCCGAAGAAGGCCTGCGGCGGAGGCGCTACCGAGCCCCCGCCGCCCTTCCTGCTACTCGGCGACCGGCTTATCGGCCGGCGTGCTCAGGGCGGCCAACTGCTTCAGCCGTTCCCATTCGCGGTCGCAGTCCACCTGAAGCTCGTCGAGGAACTCCTCGTTGGCCGGGGTGAAGAGGTGCTTGAAGCGGCCCTGCTGCTTCATCCAATCCCGGATGGGGATCTTGCGGTTCTTGGGATCGTAGGAGATCTTGTACTCTCCGTCGACCACTTCATAGAGCGGCCACCAGCAGGACTCCACCATCATCTTGGCGAGAGCCATTCCCATCTCGTCGGCCGAGCGCCAGCCACGCGGGCACGGTGACAGGATGTTGAGGAAGGCCGGTCCCGGGGTCTCGAACGCGGTCTCGGCCTTGGCGATGAGATCGCGGAAGTTGTGCGGCGAGGCCTGAGCCACGTAGGGGATGCCATGGGCCACCGCGATGGCGGTCAGGTTCTTGCGTGGCTGGGTCTTGCCGATGGAGACCTTGCCGTTGGGGCTGGTGGTGGTCCAGGCGCCCCGCGGGGTAGCGGCCGAGCGCTGGAAGCCGGTGTTCATGTACGCGCCGTTGTCGTAGCAGGCGACGACGATGTCGTGCCCGCGCTCGAGGGCGCCCGAGATGGCCTGCAGGCCGATGTCGTACGAACCGCCGTCACCGGCGATCGAAAGGAACTTGTAGGGCTTGTCGCTGTCGACCCGGCCCTGACGCTCGAGGCTCTTGTACGCCGCTTCGACGCCGCTGATGGTAGCGGCGGCGTTCTCGAAGGCGCTGTGGATGAACGAGTCCTTCCAGGCGGTGTACGGGTAGATGGTCGTGGACACTTCGAGGCAGCCCGTGGCGTTCGAGACCACGACTGGGTTGTCCTTGGCGCCCATGAGCAGCTGGCGGACGATGATGCCCGCGCCGCAGCCGGCACATAGCCGGTGGCCGCCGGACAATCGCTCGGCCCGTTCGACGTACTGCTTGGGGGAAAGCTTGGTCGCCATCACTGCGCCCCTTTGAGGTTCAGGTAGATGCGGGAATTCGGCAGGTCGCCGCCGTCGGCTGCGCTCTGGAGCGTGCGGATGGCTTCCTCGATGTTCTGCGGGTACAGGTCGCGCCCGCCGAGCCCGTAGATGAAGTTGACGGTCTTGGTCGATACGCCGCGCTGGTACAGAGCGGCGAGGACCTCGAGATAGAGCGGACCGCCCTGCGCTCCGAAGGAATCGGCGCGGTCCATGATGCCGACGGCCTTGACCCCGGAGATCGCCTGAGCGAACTCCTCCGTGGGGAAGGGCCGGAAGGTGCGCGGCTTGACGATCCCGACCTTGATGCCCTCGGACCGCAGCTTGGCCTGGACCGACCTCGCGGTGCCGGCCGATGAGCCGATCGTGACCAGGGCCACCTCGGCGTCTTCCATGCCATAGGTCATCAGGTGATGGTACTGGCGCCCCGTCAGTTCGGCGAAGCGGTCGTACGTGTCCTGGATGACGGGGAGGGCGGCCTCCATGGCCAGGTTCTGGCTGACCTTGTGCTCGAAGTACCAGCCGTGCAGGCCATCGAAGGGACCGAAGGTCGCGGGGTTCTTCGGCTGCAGCAGGCTGGGGTACGGCGGCGCCTGGCCGATGAAATCCTGCACCTGCTCGTCGCTCAACGCGCGCAGCGGGCCGATGGCGCCGGAGATGATGAAGCCGTCGTACATGTTCATGAGCGGCAGCCTCACGGCGGCGTGCTCGGCGATGGGGAAGCCCATGACGGTGGCGTCGTAGGCCTCCTGGGCGTCCTCGTTGTAGATCTGGATCCAACCCGTATCGCGACCGCCCATAGAGTCGGAGTGGTCGCAGTGGATGTTGATGGGGCCGGACAGGGCCCGGTTCACCGTGGTCATCACGATGGGCAGGCGCATGGACGCGGCCACGTAGAGCACTTCCCACATGAGCGCGAAGCCCGCGGAGCTCGTGGCGGTCATGGTGCGCGCCCCCGCCGCGGCGGAACCGATGCAGGCACTCATGGCGGAATGCTCGGATTCAGCGGTGACGAACTCCGACTTGACCAGACCGTCGGCGACGTACTGGCTGTACGTCTGCACGACGTCGGTCTGAGGAGTGATGGGGTAGGCCGCCACCACGTCCGGGTCGATCTGCTTCATGGCCATGGCCACCGCCTGGTTGCCCGTGACGGCCTGCAGCTTGGTCTGGGTGCTCATTCCGACACCTTCCTGAACTCGGATTCGGGCACCATCTCGATGCAGTCGGCCGGGCACTCCTGCGCGCAGATGCCGCAGCCCTTGCAGTGGTCGTAGTCGAAATCGACCACCTTCTGCCCTTCGACCTTCACCGACGAGTCGGGGCAGAAGAAGTAGCAGAAGAGGCACTGGGTGCACTTGTCGTCGTCTCGGACCGGCCGGTTGGTCCGCCAGCCCCCGGTGCGGTAGTCCTTCGCGTTGCCCGCTTCGGGGATTATCGCCCCGATCTCATGCCGGCCCGGTCCCCAGTCCTTGATGTCCTTGACATCCCACTTCTTCATTCTTGTACCTCGTTGTACGCTCGGCGCACGGCCTCGACGTT
>JAJZQZ010000161.1 GCA_021802965.1 Actinomycetes bacterium | reverse complement strand
GCGCATCAGTCCCAGATCCTGGTGAGCGTCGGGCAGACAGTGCGCAAAGGTGAGGTCATCGGTGAGGTCGGCAGCACCGGCTTCTCCACCGGGCCCCACCTCCATTTCGAGGTGCGCGTGAACGGCAGCCCCGTCGACCCGGCCGGCTACCTCTGATGCCGGTGCGAGGCGGACGGACCGCGCTCTCCGTCGTCCTGATCGTGGTCCTGTGCGCCGGTCTGCTGTTCATCGGGGTGGTGATCGGCTCCCGGCCCGGCGCGTTGAACGCGGTGAGGGCCGCTCTCCCCGCGGGCTTCGGCGACGTGCTGCTGGGCCATAGCACGACCTATCCGCTGCAGAACGAGGTCCTCGACAAGCTGGAGCACAGCTATTACAAGAAGGTCGACCCCGCGACGCTGCAGGACGACTCCATCCGCGGGCTCCTCCAGGGGCTGGACGATCCGTACACGCACTATCTCGACCCCAAGGAGTTCGGAGCGTTCCAGGAACGGTCCGGCGGAGCGTACTCGGGGGTCGGGATGATGGTGGAGTCGCGCGGGAACTTCGTCACGGTGGTCTCGACCTTCAAGGGCTCGCCGGCGGCGGAGGCGGGGATGCGGCCGGGTGACGTGATCCTCGAGGTCGAGGGCCAGGATGCCACCAAGCTGAGCTTGAACGAGGTGGTGTCGCGGATCAAAGGCAAGGACGGGACGAAGGTCAAGGTCAAGATCTACCATTCCCCGGCGGGCAGCAACGGTCCGGTGGTCGACAAGAACGGGTCTGCCAGCCTTCCCCAGGGAGGCACGACCGAGGAGCTCGACCTGCTGCGCAAGACCATCGACATCCCCGTGGTCGAGACCGAGATAGTGGATGCGCCCGGAGGAAAGAAGGTGGCCCACATCACGTTCGCCACCTTCTCGCATGACTCAGCCAAGAAGCTGCGCGCCGCGGTCGAGAAGGCGGTGAAGCAAGACAAGGTGGACGCCATCGCACTGGACCTGCGCAACAACGGCGGGGGACTGCTCGACGAGGCCATCGTCGTGGCGAGCATATTCATCGCCAAAGGGGTCATCGTCACCACAAAGGGCCTGCATTCACCGGAGCAGGTCTATGACGCCGAGGGGGGCGCTCTGACCGACGTGCCGTTGTACCTCATGGTCAACGAGTTCTCGGCCAGCGCCTCCGAGATCGTGTCCGGAGCGATCAAGGACACCAAGCGGGGCACCCTCGTGGGCAAGACCACCTTCGGCAAGGGCCTGGTCCAGACCGTCGAGCCGATGAGCAACGGCGGCGCCCTCGTGGCGACGACGGCCATCTACCGCACCCCCTCCGGGGCCGACATCAACAAGAAGGGCATCCAGCCTGACGTCGTCGCCCCGGACAACACCGAGACCAAGAACGTCGACGAGACGCTGCAGAAGGTCTTGGAGTTGGTCGCCGGACGCACGTGACGGGCCGCGGCGTACGGCCCCGCTTCTTCATCGACGCCGGCCTCGCCGGCCTCGGTCACCCATCCGACCTCGCCGGCGCGGTGGGGCGCGAGATCACCCTGAACAGCGGAGACGCCCATCATGCGCGCCGGGTGCTCCGTTCGCGCGCGGGGGAGGGCGCCGAGCTCGTGTTGGAGCCGGGCGGTCGAGTGCTCGAGGGGGTCTTCGTGGAGGTGGGGGACGCCGTGGTGGTGCGCGTGGAGGCCGTCGCGCCCGCTCCTCCCCCGGCCCGCGCGGACATCCTCCTGGTGCAGGGACTGCCGGAGCCCCGCAAGGTCGACGAGATCGTGGAGAAGGGCACCGAGGTGGGTGTCGACTCCTTCCTCGTCGTGCCGGCCGCGGGCTCTCCGGCCGTGCCTGTCGCCCGCCTGGGCGAGAGGGCCACGCGCTGGACGCGCGTGGCCCGGGAGGCGGCTCGCCAGAGCCGCCAGCTGAAGGCGCCTCGCGTGGAGGTGGCATCCTCGCTGGGGGCGGCGCGCGAGCGCGCCGCCGCGGAGGGACGCCTCTCGATCGTGCTCGACCCATGGGGGATGGTGTCCCTGGCCGAGGCGCTGGACTCTGTGTCCCCGGCGGGGCCCCGGGGCACCAGCGCGCCGACGTCGGGGGGCGCCGCGGCGCGCCCCGACACTCCCGAGGATGGCGCTCCGCCCTTGCTGCTGGCGCTTTGGGTGGGGCCCGAGGGGGGCTGGTCGGACGACGAGCGAGCCGCGTTCGCACAGGCCGGCATGGCCTCCGCCACACTCGGCCGGCGGGTGCTCCGGACCGAGACCGCCGGCCCCGTGGCGGCCGCCGTGTGCCGCTTCGCGCTGCGGGATTGGTAGTATACTCAAGCCGGTATGGACTGCATCTTCTGCAAGATAATCGCGGGCGACATCCCCGGCGAGCGGGTGCTCGAAGACGATGAGTTCCTGGCCATCAGGGACATCGCGCCCAAAGCAGCCTCCCACGTTCTGGTCATGCCCCGTGAGCACCTGCCGTCATTGGACGAGGTGGGGCGGTGGGATGCCGACGGCAAGGGCCAGCGTCTGCTTGACTTCACGGTGCGGGTGGCCGATGTCCTGGGCATCCGAGGATCCGGGTACAGGGTAGTGACCAACGTCGGAGCGGACGCCGGCCAAGTGGTCGACCATCTTCATCTGCACGTCATGGGGGGAGATAGGCTGGGCGAGTTCCATTGAGCGTCACCGAGGACCTGCAGGCACGAGTGGTGACAGCGCTCAAGGCAGGCCAGAAGAAAGAGGTCCAGGCGCTCCGGTTCCTCCTCTCAGAGCTCCAGCGCACGGCCAAGGATAGCGGCACGACCCTGTCGGAAGACGACGAGCTGAGGGTGCTCCGCAAAGCGCGCAAGAGCCGCTTGGAGGCAGCGGAGGCCTTCCGCGTGGGCGGCCGCGAGGAACTGGCTGTCAAGGAAGAGTGGGAAGCGGACATCATCGCCGGCCTCCTGCCTCAGGAGCTCGACGAACAAGCGCTCCTCTCCCTGGTCGACACGGCCATCGCCCAGACAGGGGCCGTTTCTGTGAAGGATATGGGCCGGGTCATGAGTATCGTCATGGAGCGGGGTGGTCCCCAGGTAGACGGGAAGACGGCCTCGCGCCTCGTGAAAGAGCGCCTCTCCACGTGATGCCCGGATCGTGGGGCGTCGTACCCCGCGGTGCGATGCGGGATAGGCGGATAGCGTGACGAGAAGAGTCTTAGACCTCGACAACGATCTAGCGGCACTGCTCGTCGGGGAACACGACGCCAATCTGAAGACCCTCGAGCACCTGCTCGACTGCGACATCTCCCTGCGCGGCAACGAGCTGACCCTTGAAGGATCCGAAGCCGAGGTGGAGCGGGTCGTAGGTCTGGTGGAAGAGCTGCTTTCCCTGGTCGCATCCGGTCACCCGCTCGACAAAGCCACGGTCGAGCTGGCCGCGACGGTCAACATCCGCAGCAATGGGCGCGGGGGAAAAGTCGCCGGCATCGTGGGTGACGTCATCCTGGAGCACAGGGGCCGGCGCATCGCTCCGAAAACGCTGAACCAGAAGTCGTACGTCGATGCGATACGCTCCAATACCATCACCTTCGGGATCGGGCCGGCCGGCACAGGCAAGACCTACCTGGGCATGGCGATGGCGGCTGCTTCCTTGCTCTCCGGCGAGGTGGCCCGCATCATCCTGACCCGCCCGGCCGTCGAGGCCGGGGAGCGGCTCGGCTTTTTGCCCGGCGGGCTGATGGAGAAGGTCGACCCCTATCTGCGCCCGCTCTTCGACGCCCTCTACGACATGATGGACCCCGACTCCCTGGCTCAGCATCTGGAGAAGGGTTCCATCGAGGTCGCGCCTCTGGCGTATATGCGCGGCCGGACCTTGAACGACTCGTTCATCATCCTCGACGAGGCCCAGAACACCACACCCGAGCAGATGAAGATGTTCCTGACCCGGCTGGGGTTCGGCTCCAGGATGGTGGTCACGGGGGACATCACCCAGATCGACCTGCCCAAGGGGCATTACTCCGGGCTGGGCACAGTGCGGGAGATCTTGGTGGGGATCAAGGACATCGGCTTCGTCACCTTCGACAGCCAGGATGTGGTCCGGCATAAGCTGGTACAGGACATAGTGTCCGCGTACAAGCTGTACGTCGAGAGACAGATCCAGGACCGCGGCGGGAAGCGGACCGGCGGGTCGGCGCGACGGGCCTCCGAGGCCGGCCGTCGCTCGGGAGCGCGGTAGTCCATGAAGCACCCGAACGAGACGAAGTATCGGCTGGAGGGCGAACGCACCTTCAGGGTGGCGGCCAACGAGCGGTTGAGCGGGTACCGAGAGTGGCTGGAGAGCCGGGATCACCGGCGCTTCGGCTTGGTGATGTTGGCGGTTCTGGCCATCGGCATGACGCTCGTCGTCTCCTCCAAGTACATGCCGACGCGCTACGCGTTCCATGTCGGTCAGGTGAGCTCGCGGGCGGTGGTGGCCGACCGCACGGTCAGCTACGAGGACAAGGCCTCCACGGATAACCTGCGCAAGCAGGTCGCCTCCCTCGTCGAGCCTGTCCACCGCACAGATCCAGCGGCATTCGGCGCCACCCTGGCCGACGTCAAGGCGCTGCTCGACAGAGTCGAATCGGTGCGGGCGCAGAGCGACGGATCTTCGTCTCCGACGAGCGAGCCGCTCGGCGCCGCTTTGGCCTCTCTGCGTGAGCGGGCCCCGACACAGATCACCGACTCCACACTCGCGTATCTGCTCAAGGCGCCTCCGGAAGTGATCGCACAGTTGCGCAAGGAGATCCCAAGCGACCTTGGACTGCTCTACTCCGGCACGGTGAGCGACGCGGCGATGGCCGGCGAGCGGGAGAAGCTGAGGGGGCTTGCCGACGCTATCAGCGGTCCTCCGGAGCTGCGCGACGCGGTCTATCAGATCGGCGCCGCCTTCCTGAGGCCCAACCAGGTGGTCGACGATGCACAGACCGAGGCGCGGCGCAAGCAGGCCATGTCTGAAGTGAACCCGGTCATCGTGACCGTCTTCAAGGGGGAACAGGTCGTCAAGCCGGGCGATGAGATCACCGCCCAGACCTTGCTCTCGCTCGACGCCATGGGGCTCGTCGACACGAAGCCGAGCTGGGAGATCTGGGCGGGGACCTTCATCATCGTGATCATCGAGCTCGTGGTGATCGTCGGTTTGGTATCGCGCATCCAGCCGACCCTTCTGCGTGAGAACACGGTCATGCTCGCGATAACCACGCTCGTCATGTTCTTCATGGTGCTCGCCCGGCTTCTGGTCATCCCCCCGTTGTCGGCATACCTGGTGCCTCTTGCGGCGCTGGCCATGCTGACCACCATCCTCACGCGGCCACGTACGGCCCTACTCCTGGTGGCCCTGCTGTCTATCAACGTCGGCCTGCTGGCGGGATTCGATTTTCCCGTGACGATGGTGGTCCTCATCAGCGCGGTGTTCTCTCTCTATTCGGTGTCTCGCCTTGCGCAGCGTTCCGATCTGCTGCTGGCCGGGGTGCTGGTCATGATCGTGGCGGGGGCCGCGGTCTTCGCGGGCGAGCTCCTACGTCAGGCTCCTCTGCCGACGGCGTTCCGGACGAGCCTGTGGGGCATCGGCAACGGGCTCCTGAGCGTGGTCTTGACCGTCAGCCTTCTGATGGTCTACGAAACCGTGTTCAACCTGACCACACCGTTGCGCCTGCTCGAGCTCGCGAACCCATCGCGGCCCTTGCTGAGGCGGCTGATGCAGGTCGCCCCGGGCACCTACAATCACAGCATCCTGATGGGCAACCTGGCGGAGGCGGCGGCCGAGGTGATCGATGCCGATCCACTTCTCGCCCGGGTCGGGGCCTACTACCACGACATCGGCAAGATCGTCCGGCCCGAATATTTCGTCGAGAATCAGCTGCACATGTCGAACCCGCACGAGAAGCTGACGCCCAATCTGTCCAAGCTCGCTATCACCGCCCACGTGCGCGACGGGGAGTCTCTCGCCCGCGCATACGGGCTGCCGCAGCCCGTCATAGACATCATCCGCCAGCACCACGGCACATCCGTGCTGGCCTACTTCTACAGCAAGGCAAAGGAGTCGTCGAAAGTGGAGGTGCCCGAGGAGGCCTACCGCTACGAGGGCGAGAAGCCGACGTCTCCCGAAGCCGCCATCATCATGCTGGCGGACAGCGTAGAAGCGGCCGCAAAGGCGATGAAGAACCCGACGGTCAAGAAGATGCAGGACCTCATCCACGACATCTTCAAGCAGAAGATGGACGACGGGCAGTTGGACGACGCCCAGCTCACCTTGGGCGACATGCACAAGATCCGCGATGTCTTCGAGAACGGACTGCGCGGCCTGGCGGGCCACCGCATCGCATATCCCCCCAAGAAGGAGGGTGCCCCCGAGGCGGTGCACGCGCGCCAGGTGCCGAAGGTGGCCGTGGGAGGTGGGGGTGTCTCCCCTGCGCGTACTCCCAAGGCCGGCCTGCGCAGTGTCCCCACGCAAAGGGTGGCGACCCCGATCGAGACCGAGCCCGCGGCGATGCAGGACGCGGAGTCGCCCGACGTTCGGGGGGAGGGTGACGGTGGACCACCCGCCGGTGGAGGTCAGTAACGAGACCACCTACCGTCTCCGCGAGGCGCTGATAGCCGAGTTGGCGTCCGCGGTGTTGCGGCTGGAGGAGTCCGACGGCCTGGTGACGATAGCCTTTCTCGAGGAGGCCGCGATGGCCGATCTCAACGGGCGCTATCGGGACACCCCCGGGGCCACCGACGTGCTCTCCTTTCCTGGAGACGACGACGATGACGACGACTGGCCCGACCTCGAAGAGCAGGGGGGTGAGGCCTATCTGGGCGACATCGCCATCTGCCCCGTCGTTGCCGAGCGGAACGCGGACGAAGACGGCATCTCTCTGGATCTGGAGCTTCGCCGGCTGATCGTGCACGGCGTGCTGCACCTTCTTGGCTGGGACCACGAGGTCGATCAGGGCGAGATGCGCGCTCGGGAGGAGGAGGTGCTCGGCAGCATCGCCGACCTTCCCGCCGACCTCGTCGAGGCGCGACCACGGTGACCAGCGAGCGGGAGCCCTCGACCCTCCTCGAGAGCTTCAGCTATGCCTTCCAGGGTCTGGTGTACGTGCTGCGCCACCAGCGCAACATGCAGATCCACATCGGGATGGCCATCGTGGTGTTGGTGGCCAGCCTGTTCTTCCGGCTCACCCGCCTCGAATTGGTGGCGGTGTTCTTCGCCATCTCGCTCGTGCTCATCGCCGAGATGGCCAATACGGCCCTCGAGAACGCCATCGACCTGGTGACGAGCGCTTACGATCCCAAAGCGAAGATAGCCAAGGACGTGGCCGCCGGAGCGGTGCTGGTCGCCGCGATCAACTCGCTCGTGGTCGCGTACTTCGTCTTCGCCGACAAGGCGGCGTTCGTCTCGACCAACGTCCTTTCGAAGGTGCGCAACTCCCCCACGCACATCACCTTCGTGACCCTCATCCTCGTCGTCCTGTTCGTCATTATCCTCAAAGCTCGCAGCGGCACCCTGCGCCGCCTGTCGGGCGGTCTGCCCTCGGGCCACTCGGCCGTGGCCTTCGCGGGCTGGACGGCGGTGACATTCGTCGCCGCGGGCAACCGTTACGGGGTGCTCATCAGCGCCGTGACCTTCTTCATGGCCGTCCTCACCGCACAGAGCCGGGTCGAGGCTCACATCCACACAACCGGCGAAGTGGTCTTGGGCGGGGTCCTCGGCATCATCGTGGCCACGATCATGTTCCAGCTCTGGTATTGAAGGCCCCCACGAACGGAAGCGAGTACGCCTTGTTCAGGCTGCGGCGGGTGATCCGGCCCTCGCTCGCGCTTCGGGCGGAGTTGGCGGCGGCCGACGCCGCCGCCTTCGGGCACGCCGCCCTGCGCGACGTGGACATCGAGGTGTTCTCCTGGGCTGGGGCGGTCTACGAGGGCCTCGAGCGCGACGCACGGGTGGGCGCGTGCCAGCTCATGCGCTGCTGGGACGACCCCGAAGCCGCCTGGCTGGTGGGTCTCTACGTGGTGCCCCCGTGCCGGGGCAGGGGGCTGGGTGGCGAGATGTTGAGGGCGGTGGCGACGGAGGCCGGCCGGGCCGGCCTGACCCGCCTGCTCCTCACGGTCGACCCCTCGAACGAGCCCGCCCTGAACCTCTACGTGAGGTTCGGTTTTGTGTTGGTGGAGGAGATCCCCGACTTCTACGGCGAAGGCGAGCACCGCCATCTGTTGCG
>JAJZQZ010000004.1 GCA_021802965.1 Actinomycetes bacterium | reverse complement strand
GAACTCCTCGGTGAAGGCCTTCAGCGCCGGAGAGCTGTCCAGGGGAGCGCCCTGATAGCTGATGTAGGTGCCCTCCGCCGCGGCGCCGCCGATCTTGATGAACTCGGGGCCGTAGATCTGGTCCGGTCCGAAGAAGATCTGCTTCATGCCCGCCTCGCGCATCTGCTTGACGATGAGGCCGGCTTCGGCGGCGACGCCGCCGTAGTAGATGACGTCGGGGTTCTCGGAGGCGACCTTGGTCAGGACCGAGCGGAAGTCCACGTCGCCGGGCGTGATGCCGTTGACGCTGGTGGTGGTGCCGCCCGCGGCTTCGAAGGCTTTCTGGAACTGCTCGGCCACGCCCTGGCCGAAGGCCTGCTTGTCATGGATGATGGCGGCCTTCTTGGCCCCCAGCTTGCTGTACACGTAATAGCCGATGTTGCCGCCCTGGGCGAAGTCGTCAGGATCGACGCGGAAGACGTGGCCGAAGCCCTGCGCGGTGACGTCCGGGTTGCTTGCCGGAGTCAGCTGCGGGATGTTGGCGTCACCGTAGATCTTCAGGGTGGGGATGGCGGTGCCGCTGGTCAGGGGACCGATCACGCCGGCCACCTTGGCGTCCACCAGCTTCTGAGCGACCGTGGTGGAGTTCTTGGGATCCATGACGTCGTCCTCGGCCATCACCTTCACCTGCCGGCCATTGATGCCGCCGGCGGCGTTGACCTTGTCGAGATACAGGTTGACGCCGTTCAGGTAGTCCTGGCCCACCGACGCGCCGTTCCCCGTGAGGGGACCGGAGAAGCCGATGGTGATGGGCTCTCCGCTCGATGCGGAGGTGGTGGCGACGCCCCCGGCCGTTGTGGTGCCCGGCGCGCCGCTAGTAGTGGTAGTACTGCCGCCGCATGCGGCCAGTGCGAATGCGAGCGCCGCTGTCAACACGAGAATCAAGCCGATCCGAACGATCCCTATCCTTGGTGCCATCGGGTCCCTCCTATAAGAGTGCTTTGGCCGCCGCGGCACCCTCGGCCGCGCTCCCTGTCCTGTTCTGCGTCTTGCGCCCCTTTATCCCGCGCCCTCCTCCTTTCCGCCGGCGACGAACTCGGCAGCTTCCACGTCAAACCTCAGAGGAGCCCCGTGCCACTGCGGCCCTGGCCTCCTCTATCACCCGCCGGACATGCTGGCGCATGGCGCGGCCGGCGGCGTTGGCGTCTCGTTCGGCGATGGCGTTCACGATCGCCTCGTGCTCGGTGATGGCCCGATCGAGCCGGCCCCGGATGCTGGTCACCGCGCGGCGGGTATCCATGGCGAGGTCCTGGAGGTCGTCGAGCGCGCGGGCCAGGATGTGGTTGCCCGAACCCTCGGCGATAGCCCGGTGAAGAGCCGCATCGGCCACGATGACCGCATCCGGGTCGCGTGTGGCCACAGCGACCTGCAGCTCCTCCAGACGACCCACGATCAGCCGCACCTGCTCTTCCGTACCCCGCTCCGCGACCAGCTCGGCCGCTCGTATCTCCAGGGTCTCGCGCATCTCGAGCAGATCCATGACGTCCCGGGCGTGAGAGGACAGCCAGTCTGAGCCCAAGTTGACCTTCGACTCGCCGAAGTCCTCGCGCACCCAGGTCCCCCGGCCCCGCTCGACCCGGAGGACGCCCATGGTCTCCAGGATCCGGACGCCTTCACGCAACGAGTTGCGGCTCACTCCCAACATGACCATGAGCTCTCGCTCCGAGGGCAACTTCGTGCCGGGAGGCAGCTGGCCGCTGCGGACCAGCTGCATGACCTGGTCCGCCGCGCTCGCGGAGAGTCGCTTCGATTGGAGAGCATGGAACTCGGTCATCGGCCCCTCCCGCCTTCCCCCTGGCACGCCCCTCGACCGGCGGCGAGCTCGGTTCTCGGGGCGGTTGGTAGACTCATCCTACCAGTTGGACCTTACAACGGACCCGAGTGTCCTGTCAATAGGTTCTTCGAGCGATGGTCGCCACTATCAAGCAGGCGCCCACCCGCAGGCGCAGCAAGAACAGGGCCAGGCCGCCCGCGGCCGGCCGAGAGCCGCTACTGCCTGGACGCCTCCGCCTTCGGCGAGTCGACGGGGACCGACTCCGATCCGTCGACCGCGGCCTCCTCCGGTGACGCCGCTCCGGCGCTGGCCGCCTTCAGCCTGGCTTCTCCGGTGTTCATCGCCTCGAGCAGAGCATGTCCTGTCAGGCCTGCTCCACTGAACTCGGTGCACACGCGCCCGCGGTGGAATACGATCACCCGATCGCACACATCGGCGAGCTCGTCGATGTCGGTCGAGCAGAGAAGCACCACCGCGCCGGCGTCGGCGACCGAGCGTATGAGCGTGTGCATCTCCGCTTTCGCTCCGACGTCGACGCCACGGGTCGGGTCGTCGAGCAGAAGCACGGACGGGCTCGCATCGAGCCACTTTGCGAACACCACCTTCTGCTGATTGCCGCCCGAAAGCAGGCCCGTACGCTCCTCGACCGAGGGCGTGCGCACCCGCAGGCGCTCGGTGTGCTCGCGCGCGCGCTGCCTGAGCCTCGTCGAGCGGATGAACGACCCGTCCCGGGCCAAGGCGACGGAACGCACCTGCCCGACGTTCTCCCACACGGACTTGTCGAGCATCAGCCCGAAGCGGCGCCGATCGCCAGAGGCGAGGGCAACGCCCGCTCCGATGGCTTTCGGCAGTCCGCGTGGCGCCGGCACCCCGCCCGGCAGGAGCACGCGTCCCCGCTGGGGCGAGCGCAGACCCGCGATCAACTCGAGGCAGGCGTGCTGGCCTGCGCCGACGAGGCCGGCCAGTCCCACGACCTCCCCGGGCGAAGCGTTCAAGCTGACCTGTTCGAGCACCCCGTCGACGGTGACGTCCTCGATGACCAGGTCGGCCGAGGCCCCAGGTACGAAGCGCCGCTTCATCCGCTCTTCGTACCGGTCCTTGCCGAGCATGCTCTTGAGCATGTCTTGGGCCGCCCTCGCCGGGGCCTGCGCCCGGCGTGGGTCTCCGCCCTCGCCGAGCATGGCCTGGACGATGTCGGGGATGCCAAGCTGCGCGAGTGGCACGCCATCCAGGACCATCTCGCCGTCGCGGAGCACGGTGACCTGGTCGCACAGCTGCACCACTTCCTCGAGGATGTGCGACACGAAGACCACCGCCACGTTACGATCGCGGAGAACGCGGAGGATCCCGAGCAGCATCTCCGACTTGGACTGCTCGAGGGCCGACGTCGGCTCGTCGAGGACGAGCACCCGCGGATCGGTGACCAGCGCCCGAGCGGTCTCGAGCAGCTGGCGCTCGGCCAGCGAGAGCGTGGCCACCGAGCGCCGGAGCGAGATGTTGAGTCCCAGTTCGGCCAGTACCGGCAGGGCTCGCTCGGACATCGCCGCCCGCGACACGAACGGCCCGCGCTTCTGTTCGCGCATGGGGAACAGGTTGGCGAGAACGTCGAGGTCCGGGAAGAGGCTGAGCTCCTGGGAGACGACGGCCACTCCGTGTCGGGCGGCGTCGGCCGTGCTCGAGAACGAGACCTCCTGGCCGTCGAGGCGCAGGACACCCTCATCGGGCCGTATGGCGCCGGCGATTATCTTGACGAGCGTGGACTTGCCCGCTCCGTTCTCGCCGAGCAACGCGTGCACCGAGCCGGGACGGAGCGTGAAATTCACGTCCCGCAGCGCGACGACGCCTCCATAGGCCTTGCGAATGCCCTGCGCCTCTAGCATTGCTTGTGGTTAGTTGAAGGCCGAGATCGGGCCGAGGTACTTGGCCGGGTTCGCGATCTGCTCTTCTACCTTCGACTTGAACCAATCGTAGCGGCTGTTGTTGTCCTTCTGGCGCACCATGATCTCGTCGACGTTGTCCTTGGTCACCAGCAACGAGCCCGTGTTCCACCAGCCCTTGGGCAGCTCGGCGCCCTGCTGAGCGTGATTGATCAAGAGCTGAGTCGCTATGAAGCCCTTCATCCAGTGTTCGGGCGAGCCGAGGGCGAGGATGTAGCCATCCTTGATGCCCTGCAGCCCCTTGTCCTCGAGGTCGCAGCCGGCGGCGAGGAGCTTCTTGCCCGTCTGACGCTGGATGTCGGCCAAGGCGGCGCTGTCGGCCGAGCCCGGCCACATGTACGCCAGCGCGTTCGGATGGGCCTTGACGATCTCGCTCCAAGCCGCATACGCCTCGGTCGGGGTCATGTGGGTGTCGTAGGGTCCGGCGAAGGTGATGCCGGGCTGTGCCTTCTTGATGGTCTCCTCCATGCCCTTGACGCGCTGCTCGAGCACCGACAGGCCGGGGACAGCGACGCCCATGACGATCTCGCCCTTGGCGTTCGGGAGCAGCTCCTTGAGGATGGCCTCAGCTACCATCACACCCAGGTCGTAGTTCGAGTTGCTGATCACGAGATCGATGTTGGGGATGGGAGCGTCGACCGCGACCAGCGGGATCCCCTTGGCCCCGATGTCCTGGGCGGGGCGGGCGAGAAGGTCGGGCTGCAGGGATTGTATGGCGATGCCGTCCTTCGATGTGTTGGCGGTCGTCTGGAGCAAGGCTACCTGCTTGGGCACGTCTGGCGCGCCCGGAGAGGCCTGGTTGAAGTTGACACCGGGCGAGTGTTCGGCCGCGGAGGTGGCCCCCAGAGCCATCTCCTGCATGGCATTGACGGCGGAGGTGGCGTAGTTGTAGCCGATGTTGACTTCCTTAGGCGCCGCCGTGCTGGCCGTGGTGGCCGCGGTGGTCCCGGTGTCACCCGTGGGGACCACCGTCGTGGGGGCCGCCGGAGGCTGGGTCGTCGTCGTCGTGCTGGAACCACAACCGGACGAGACCAACACGCCGACGCCTAACAGCAGTGCCCCCAGGACCACCCAAGCCATCCATGGTCGCGCACCCCTGAACCTGCTTCCCCTAAGATCCCTGAACATCTGATCCCCCCTTTGTTGAGACGTCCTATCGCGACGTTACAGCCACCTCACAAACCCAACCCCGAGCTGCCCGCCCGCCGTCGACGGCGCACGAGGCTGTCGATCGACACCGCCACCAGGATCACGAAACCCGTGGCGAACGAACTCCAATTGATGGGGATGCCGAAGTAGATCAGGCCGCTGTTTACGACGGTCAGAAGGATCGCTCCGAACACCGCGCCGGCGACCGTTGCCCGCCCGCCTCGCAAAGGCGTGCCGCCGATGACCGCGGCCGCGATGACCTGCAGCTCGAGTCCGGCGCCAAAGTTGGGGTCGCCGGACTGGAAGAAGGCCAAGCCGAAGACACCAGCCACACCGCAGAGCCCTCCCATCAGAACCAGGGCCTGGATGCGCACCTTGGGGATAGAGATGCCCGAGAAGGTGGCTGCGTCGGGGTTGGAGCCGATGCCGCGGACGCGGTAGCCGAAGGGGGTGAGCCGCAGGACCACCGAGAGGACTATGGCTGTAGCGATCAGCGCGAAGACTCCCGACGGCACGCCCAGGTGCCTGTTGCCCAACACCGAGAAGAACGAGCTGCCGACGGGGATGTTCGGTACCTGCTGTCCCTTGGTCAGGGCCATGGACAGACCCCGATACAGGGATAGTGTGGCCAGGGTAGCGACGATCGCGGGGATCTTGATCCCCTGGACGATCCCGGCGTTCAGCAGACCCATCGCCGCCCCGAAGGGTATGCACATCAGACCGGCAACCCAGGGAGGCACCCCAGCCTTCATGAGCAGGGCCGCGAGCACGATCGTTAGTCCGAACATAGACCCAACCGAAAGGTCTATCTCGCGCATGGAGATGAGGAAGGCCATGCCCCCGGCCATGATGGCGATGTAGCTGGACTGCTGCAGGATGTCGAGCATGGCGCTGCGGGAGAAGAAGTCCGGATGGATCCCCCCGATGACCACGATCATCACGATCAGGGCGACCAGAACGCTGTTCGACTCGAACTCGAGAGCGCGCCGCCAGAAGGGCTCGTCCGCCGCGCCGGCCGGCGTCTCTTGAGCCCTGGTCGGCGGGGAGGTGAGTTCGCTGTCTACGGCCGCGGTCGGAGCGCGCTGGTCGCTAAAATGCGTCGCCACCTCGCCCGGCCCAGGCGCGATCTCATCGAGGCTCGCCATGAATCCCCCCTTGCGCTCGTCGCGCGATCGCCTACCGCGGTACTAAGCCCCCCGGCTCCGGGATGAGACGATCGACACGTGCACCATAGCCACCGCTATGGCTCATGTCAACCGCTACGACAGGATGTCCTTGCGCCGGAACCACGCCCACGCGGCCACCATGAACGCGACGATATAGGCCGCGAAGGTGACCAGAGCCTTCCAGATGGGCTCCCACGGAATGGGCTGCCGCAGCAGGTTGAACCAGTCCTCGAAGTGACTGGTGAAGAGATAGGGCTTGAGGAAGTCGAAGTAGTGGAACTGGCCCAGCACCTGCAACACCAGCACCAGCACCAGTGCCGAGATGGCCGCCGTGAGGCTGGAGTCGGTAAGGGTGGAAATGAGTACGGCCAGCGAGACGATGCAGGCCATGCCGGCCAGGCCGATCAGGTAGCCCAGTGCGATCAGGCCCACAGCATGGGCCACGCCCATCTGGCTGCCGGAAAGGGTCGTAAGCGGGTGGATACCGAAAACCAGCCAGCCGGAGAGGAGCGCTCCGACGAACACCAGGGCCATCCCCACACCCACGTAGCCCACCGCCACGAGCCACTTGGCCAAGAGGATGCCGCTGCGGGTCACCGGCCGGCTGAGCAGAGTCTTGAGGGTGCCCTGCTCGGCCTCCCCGGCGATGACGAACCCCCCTGTCATGGCCGACACCAACGGCAGCAGGAAGAACGACAGGGCGGCGAGAGCCGACAGGGGAACGTTCAACCCGTTGTTGACGATGTCCGAGAGAAATGGGGGACCCTCGCCCGCCTGCGGCGGAGTGGTGGAGAGCTTGAGGGCGATCGTCATGATGAGGGGTACGGCAAGGAGGCCGGCCCAGCCGAAGTAGGTGCGTTTCTGGAAGAGCTGTTTGACGACCTCGCGGCGCAGGTGACTCATCGCGCGCCTCCACCGGGGTCGCCATCGGGTGGCGAGGCTGCGCCGCCTGCGCCGCCGCGGGGCGTCTCTGCCACGCCCGCGTCACGCTCGGCCTCGGCGGTGAGCTCGAGGAAGAAGTCCTCCAAGCCCTGCTCCACTCCCGGCACCACGGCGCGCACGTCGACACCCGTCGCCACCAGGCGCCGGACCATCTCGGGCACCAGGGCCTCGTCGGCGGTCACGCGTAGGGCCTCTCCGTCGTCCAGCACGGCCTGCGGGCCGAGGAGCTCGCGCAGCGTGGCCGCGGCTCGGGTCTGGTCGCCCGTCAGCAGCTTGACACTCATATCGTGGGGACGCAGGTCCTCCACCGGGCCCTGTACCACGATGCGGCCCTTGTTCATGATGACGGCGCGGGTACAGACCTGCTCTACCTCGTGCAGCAGGTGCGACGAGAGGAACACGGTGGTCCCCGCGCGGCCGAGCTCGCGGATGAGCTCACGTACGTCCTTCATGCCCTGCGGGTCGAGGCCGCTGGTGGGCTCGTCCAAGATCACGAGCTCCGGTCGGTGCAGCAGCGCCTGCGCGATCCCCAGGCGCTGCTTCATGCCGTGAGAGTAGCTCCCCACCCGGGAGTCGCCCCGCGCGCCCAGGCCCACCATATCGAGCACCTCGGTGATGCGCGCCTCGCTCACGTCGCCATGCATGCGCCCCAGAAGGCGAAGGTTGCGGCGGCCGCTCATGTTGCTGTAGAAAGCGGGGATGTCCACAAAGCCGCCCACGTGGCGCAGGGCCGCCTGGCGTTGCTCGGGCACGCGGTGGTCGAGGATCTGCGCGTAGCCGGCCGTGGGATAGATCAGGCCGAAGATCATGCGGATGGTGGTAGTCTTGCCGGCGCCGTTGGGGCCCAGGAAGCCGAAGATGTCGCCCTTGCAGACGCTGAGCTCCAGCTGGTCGACGGCGCGCAGGTTCTTGAAGTCCTTGGTCAGGCCGTGCGTGGAGAGGACGACGGGGCGGCCGGCGCATCCCTGCGCCGGCCGCCCCGCAACCGTTTCGGCCACCGCGTCGCCCCGTGCAACCTCCGCCTCTACCATGCTCACACCCTGGCCGGAGTCGGCGCCCACGTGCCTATCGGATGCTCCCCACGAAGGACGTCAGGTCTCCGCCGGGCACCAGACCCGCCGCGACCATCACGTAGCCGTCCTGGGGCCATATGGCCGCCGATCCGAGCTTCGCGTCGATGCGGTACGCCGACTTGTCGCCCATGGCCACCGGCTGTGCGAAGAAGGGCACCTGAGAGAGCAGCGAGGGCAGACCCAGAGCCAACAGCGGGTCGACCTTCACCTGTACCAGGGCCACCGTGCCGAAGCTGTCGCCATATGCGCTGACGACCACCGGACCGATGGTCATGCCGGGCAACATCTTCTGGAGCACCTCCAGGCTCTGCTGAGCATTGGCCAAGCCGGGATTCTTGGCGGTGGTGTCTCGGCCGCCGTTCGAACCGCCGGTCGCCAAGCCGTCGCCCCCGCCCAGCTTACCCAGGTCTTCCGGGAGCTTCTGGGCCGGCATCACGTAGGCCCCCTTGAAGGGAAGGGTAACGCCCGAGGGCGCCAGCACAGGGAAGCCCACCTTCGCCTCGGCCTCGGCCAGGGTCAGACTCTTGTGGCTGCCCGCATCCTTGCGGGCCGCGTCCATCTGCTTCAACCCGCTCATATCCGGAAGAGCGAGAGCCTTCTCCTGCATCTTGGCGTCCGCCGGAGGCGTGAACGCGAACATCTTTGGGTCGATGGCGTTGTAGGAGACCCTGGTGAAGCCCGCCGACAGCACCGGCTTCGCGGCGTCGCTCTTCGCGAATACCTGGATCTGCAGGGGTATGTAGGTCTCGCCGTCGATGGCCACCTGTGCCGAACCCACGGCTGTGTTGACGGCGGTCGGGGTCATGGTGAGCAGATAGACGGCGCGGCCGGCGACCGGCACGCCCTGCTCCACCGAGAGGGTGGCATGGGGAGCAAACTCGTCGATGGCCTCCTGTATCTTGGCCGGCAGGTCGACAGCAGTGGCCCCGCCCAGCGTGCCCCCGCCCAACGTCGTGGAGCTGAAGCCCTTGCCGCCCGGCTTCATCCCGGCCGGCAGATCGGGCAGCGTGTACTTGGTGGCGGTGTGCGTGGCCGAACTGTAGACCCAGAGGGTCTTCGCTTTCCCGTCCAGCACCGCTATGGTGTCGCCGCCCGCGGAGCCCTGCGACTCGAGCCGGGCCCTGTCACCCTGCAACCACAGACGGCCGGAACCGCTCTTCATCAGCAGATCGAGCCCGGGATCGCCGCTTGTGGAGCCGCCCCGGTGGAACGACTCGAACATCCCCGCACCGAACATGTCGTTGCTCCAGGAGAACTCGCCGCCAACGGCTTTGGTCCGCGGAGCCTGCTCGGCTACCTGAGCCAACAGCTGAGCCGGGGTCGTGGTGGGCAGCGTGGGGTCTTCTTGGGCAAGCGCGACGGCGAGCCAGGCGGTGAGCCCCATGATCACAACCACCATCGCTGCGAGCAGCATGTATATACGTCGGCGCATGTGACATCCCTCCGGGCGCGGGTGAAATGCTCTCTCATGGTTGTACCAAACCTATGTGATTCTACCCGGGCTTCATGAAGAAAGTGTTATCAGAGACATTTTGCCCGCGAAGCGGATCACCTGGCACTTATATATTTGGACAAACTTCCATATGAGGTGTAGTGTGAGAGGATCTTGTGAAGCTCTTCTCACGGGGGGCAGGAGGTGAGGCGTCTGGCCCATGCGACCTGACCGGCAACCAGGAGAGGAGGGTTCAAGACTTGAAAACACGCAACCGCTTTGGCCTGCTGGTCGTGGCGGTGCTGGCTCTGACCGCGCTCGCAGGTCTCGGAACAGCTCTGGGCGCCACTGCTTTCAGTGACGTGCCAAGCGGGCATCCCTTCTACGCCGACATCACTCGGCTCGCCGCCCTCGAGATCGTGGGGGGCTTTCCCGACGGGACGTACCGCCCCGACGACCAGGTAACGCGCCAGCAGTTCGCCAAGATCATCGTGCTCGCCACCGACGAGCACACCGCGGCCGTGGACAACGAGCAAGACCCCACGTTCGCCGACGTCACGCCCGGCATGGGCGTGCCCTATCCCTTCGACTACATCGAGGAAGCCGCCAAGGCGGGCTTCGTGCTCGGCAGTAAGGGCCGGTTCGACCCCGCGAGCAACATCACCCGGGCTCAGCTCGCTCTGATCGTGGTCCGGGCCGGAGGTTCGGCCCTCGCGGACCCGCCCGCCGGATACCAGGCCGGCTTCACCGACCTGCCCGGATTCGCCGCCGCCGAGATAGCCAAGGCCAAGTTCAACGGCATCCTCGACGGCAAGACCACGACCACGTTCGATCCCTACGCCTTCGCGACCCGGGGCCAGGTGGCCAAGATAGTGTCCCACCTCCTGGACGAGATGGCCGCCGGGCGGGTAATCGGGACGACCGCTCAACCTTCGGCCGACTTCCAGCAGATCGCCGACCGCTTGAACGCGGTCCTGGCCCTCGGCTACAACACCACCAATCCTGACGTCGTGGCCAAGGCTCTCTTCGACGCCAACCCGGCGAACGACCCCTTCGTGCTCGACACGCGCGAGCCCGCCGACTACGCCAAGGGTCACATTCCCGGAGCGGTCAACATCCCACTGCTCGACCTGCCGCAGGCGCTGCTCGACGCCGATCCCCGCATCCCCATGGACAAGGAGATCATCATCGCCTCCTACTGGGGCGACGACGGCGACATGGCGAACCTGCTGGTGAACGTGTACCGCATCGCTGACCCGGCAGCGCAGAAGACGGCCATCGATGCCAAGACTCCCACCCCCTATCCCAAGTCGACCGTGATCTTCCAGGGGATGACCTCGTGGTCGTTCGCTCGCGACCTGGTGCCGGAGGGCACCCGCTTCGACGACGCTCTCGCTGCCGGGGTGATCGTCAAGAAAGGCATCGAGACCGGCACCAACGCCGGAGTCGACCAGGGCGCCTTCCCGACGTTCTCCGAGTTCGGCGTCGACGCTGTGGTGACCAAGGCGCTGCTCCGGGCCAAGGATTACTTCGGCGGGTTCGCCAACCAGTTCGACATCCAGGTCTACCCGTCGGCTCTGGCGCAGAACCTCGAGGACGGCAACGCCGCCAACGACCCGCAGCTGATCAGCGTGCGTGCGGCGGCCCACTACTCCGCGGGACACATCCCCGGAGCCATCAATATCCCCTACCAGAAGGTGGCGGATGTCGCCAACTTCACCAAGTTCGTCGATCCCAACCGGCCCGTGATCGCCTACTGCTACACGGGACATACCGGCGGCATCGCCGTGATGGCTCTCGGCATCTTGGGGTACGACGTGCGCAACCTGCTCTACGGCATCAACGGCTGGAACGTCGACGCCCCAGGTAGCGGCCAGCTCAAGAACTTCGACCTGCTGAAGACCTGGGACTTCCCCGTCAACGACGGTGGAGCCGATGACCTGCCCTCGCTCGCCGACTTCACGGCCCCGAGCGGCTGCGCCTCGTGCCACTCCAGCCTCACCGGCATCTTCTACGACCGCGAAGTGGCAAACCCGCCCGCGACCGGGGAGGTGGTCGCCTCAGAAGGCGAAGGCTGAGGTGGCTCTGTGGTGCCCGTGCCGGCACCAAAGAAGTTCTGGATCTTCGACGGATCGATTGAACAGTACGCTGGCGTCCTCACCGGCGGGAGCGTGCACATGGGCAAGTCGTGCACCGATTGTCACGGAGGAGACGATACCGCGAACACGCGCGCCGCGGCCCATGCGGGTGACTTCAGCGCCATCCCGGGAAGCACCGCTTGCGACTCGTGCCACGCGGCCATCGCCACATCCGCGGCGGGTGGACTCCACACCACTCTGGCGGGCTATCCCGCCGCCCTGGCCGACCGAGGCTTCGGCACGGTCCAGGGCGCAATCGCGCAGGCCCGTTTCGATCTCCAGTGCACCAAGTGCCACATCGCCAACGCGGCGGGCGACACCGCGTGCGGCTTCTGCCACGTCTCGGTGCCCAACACCGCGGGCGGCGGACTGCTGAAGGGTCACGCCTTCCAGGCGACACCCTCGCAGGACAACAACTGCACCGCCTGCCACGGCTCGAGGGTGAAGGACGAGTATTACGGGCAGAACAACGCACTACTTGGACGCAACAAAGCGGCCTACGACGCAGCCAGCCCCTGGAAGGCTGCTGACTTCACGCTGACCGCCGACGTCCACAAGACGGCAGGCCTCGATTGCATGGATTGTCACCCCGCCGTCGAGATGCACGGCGAGGGCGCACCGACCGACGACAACCGCTACGCGGTGACAACCTCGCCCCGGTGCACCGAGTGCCACGGGCCTGGAACCGCCGACGCGACGGCGTTCGCCGCGGTCTCGATGCACAGCTCCGGTCACCTGAAACAGATGGACTGCTACGTCTGCCACGCGCAGCCCTACAAGAACTGCTTCAGCTGCCACACCGACGTGACCGAGAGCGGAAAGGGGTTCTTCAAGACCAACGGCGCCGATCCGACCCTCGGCGCCCGCAAAGCCGCGGCGACGGATCCCGCGACTGTGGCCCCAGACGCCCTCATGTCCTTCCGGGTGGGGCTCAACCCCCTCTGGACGGGTGAGAGCGACACCCAGCACAAGAAGTACTCGGTGCTGCGCCACGTGCCCGCAGACAGTGACGTGTTCACTTACACGGGAGCGAACGCGCTGCCCGGACTCATCCCCGATATGGGTGCCAGCCCGACGTGGCGCCATGCCACTCCGCACACCATCAAGCGGAACACCGCCATCACCGCGGCCTGCACCAACTGCCACGGCCCCGGCTACACCAGCTTCTGGCTCACCGATCCCATCGGCGACGCCCAGGGTTGGGTCGAGCCGCCCTATGTGGCTGAGGAGCAGGCTGCCAACGCCGCGCTGACACGCGGCGAACCGATAGCCTACTGAGCCTCCGCCCCCGGCCGGTCTTCCGGCCGGGGGCCACCCCCCTCGCCGGCGCGAGGGGCCGCCGCCGGAGCCGTTGCACTCCGGCCCGCGCTGGGTGGCGCCCCCTCCGCCGGCGTTTATCTTCCCCGGACCAGGGAAATATCGCCTGCACCGCCACCCGAGTGGGAGGAAGCCCTATGATCAGGCCCACCGAAGATCTGGTCCGCGAGCACGGCGACATCCTGGCGATGATCCAGGTGGTCAAAGAGATGGTGCGTCGCCTGGAAGCCGGCGAGCCCGTGGACCCCGACCACATCGAGAAGGCCATCTACTTCATCCGCAACTACGCCGACAAGTACCACCACGCCAAGGAGGAGGACCTCCTCTTCCCGGCCATGCACGAGGCCGGCATCCCGAAAGAGGGCGGACCCATCGGCGTGATGCTGGCCGAGCACGACGAAGGCAGCGGCTACATCGCCACGGCCGCCGCCGCCGTCGAGCGCTACCGCCAGGGGGACGCCGGCGCCGGCGCTGAGATCGCCGCCAACCTCCGCAACTACGCCGGCCTGTTGGAGCAGCACATCAACAAGGAGAACCAGGTCCTCTACCCCATCGCCGACGCGCACATCGACCAGACCGGGCAGACCGAGCTCCGCTGGATCTTTGACAAGGTGAACTCCAAGCCTGATATGGTGGCCGAGCACGACACCTGCAAGGCCATCCTGATGGAGCTCGACCCCATCTACCTCGGCGACCCGGACGAGGAACAGTAGGGAGGCGCAGTCGTGACCATAGCGCTCACCGTCTTCAGCGACTACATCTGACCCTTCTGCTACGTCGGCGCGGGCATCGTCGACACCTTACGGCAGGAGTTCGACCTCGACGACCACTGGGTCGACATCGAGATCCACCCCGAGACCCCGCCCGAGGGCCAACCCCTCGCCGAACGGTTCCCCGACTACGACCTGACGACCATGCACGCCGCCCTCCGCAAGCGGGCCGCTGAGTTCGGGCTGGAGGTGGGAGAGCTCAAACACCTCTCCAACACGCGTCCCGCCCTCGTCGCGACCGAGTTCGCCCGCGACCACGGCCGACACCGAGAGCTATCTCGTGAGGTCTTCGCCGCCTACTTCGCCCGCGGAGAAGACATCGGCGACGCCAACGTGCTGTCCGCGATCACCGTCTCCTGCGACCTAGACCCGGTGGAGCTGGGCGCCGCCCTGGCCGACGATCGGTACGCAGACCGGCTCGACGAGCACGCGCGGGCGGCGGCCCTCGCGGGCGTCAGCGCCGTACCGACCTTCATCGTGGGGGCTGGGTCAGGTTTCGCCGACACCCACGGGGCGCCGGGGCGCCTCGCCTCGAGTGCGGACGCCCCCGGCGGCCGGCGGATAGTCGGCGCTCAACCGCTGGAAGCGTTCCGGCGGGTCTTGCGCGAACTCGGCGGCTGAACAGGCGGAGGCCACTGCCCTTAGGCCTGCCCAGCCGTGCCACGTAGGTTCAGCCCGCTGCCACCGGCGGCGGCGCCTCCCCCCTCCCCGCGCTCATCCGCCGATATACGAAGAGCGACGCCGCCAGGGGCACCAGGATGGACAGGAACATGGCCGGGTACCCGAGGGCGCCGGCGATGAACCCGCCGATGATCGCGCCTACGCCGATGCCCGCGTCGAGGGCTGTGTAGTACGTGGCGCTGGCCGCTCCCCTCCGGTCGGGCGGTACTCCGAGCACGCACATGGCCTGCAGGCAGGGCTGGGCGGCGCCGTACCCGATCCCGAAGAGGGCGCCCACCGCGATGAACCACCAGGGACCCTGGGCCCCGGCCATCACCGCCATCGACACCATGGTGACGATGATACCGGGCACGACCACGCGCCCATAGCCGACCCGGTCGGCCAACCGGCCCGCGATCGGCCGCACCAGGGTCAGGGAGACTGCGTAGACGATGAAGAAGGGGCCTACGTTCTCGACTCCGTGCTGCTTCCCGAAGAGCGCGATGAAGCCCACCACCACGCCCCAGGTGGTGCTGACCAGGAGCATGACCAGCGCCGGGGCCAGGGAGCTGCGTTCGTAGGGCGATGAACGACGCCCCTCGGCGGTGCTCCTCACAGCCACGGGGGGATAGCGGATGAAGCTCACGATGGTCAAGCACACACCCACCGAGGCCGCGGCCACGATGAACAAGGCCCAGAAGCCCCAGTGGTCGACGATGGCGAGACCCACCACCGGCGCGATGCCCAGCGCGGCTGTGACCGCCCAGCCGAAGTAGCCCATGCCCTCTCCGAGCCGCTGGTGGGGGATAAGGTCGCTGGCGACCGTGCCTCCGGCGGTGGTGGAGACCCCCCAGGGTATCCCGTGGATGAAGCGCAGAACCAGCAGCGCGACGATCGACCCGGCGAACCCATAGGCGAGCACGCAGATGATGAAGACGACGAGGCCGAGAGTGTAGACGAGGCGACGCCCCATGGTGTCGAGGGCCCAGCCCGCGACGGGGCGCACCAGCACCGCCGACAAGGTGAAGAGCCCCACGATCAATCCTGCGGCGGCGTTGCCGCCGCCCAACTCGACCGCGTAGAGGGGCAAAGCCGCCAGCAGCGACTGGAATCCGAAGAAGAGGAACCCCGACCCCACCACGATCAGGATGAAGTCGCGCGACCAGAGGGGAGAGGCGGCAGGCCCGCCGTTCGCCAGCGGCGGGCCCGAGCCGAGTCGGGCCGGAGTGGCGATGCCCGATTGGTCGACGGCGTGGGGCGAGTGCGCGGCGGAGGAAAGGGCGGCCTCGGGGAGGGCACCGGCGATCGGCGCCGGCGGGCCGCCACTGCCGGAGCGGCGATTCACCGCCGCCGCTTGCGCAGGCGCCGGACGTCGCCCACGCGAAGGGTCATGCCCTCGGAGTCCATGTGTTCCAGCAACGCTTGGGCGAAGCGCCGCGAGGTCCCGAAGAGGTCGCGCACCTCGGCCAGGGTGATGGTGCCTCGGGCCTCCATCTCAGACGCGATGCGATCCATGAGCCCGGAGAGGGTGGGGGCGGCATAGTACAGGTCTTCGCCCACCTTCACCATGCGGCCCTGGCGCTCGAGCGCCTGGATCAGGCGCAGGGCTTCTTTTTCGGGCAGGCCGGCGGAGGCGCCGGCGGCAGCCACCGACGGCGCCTCGACCCCGGCCTCCTCGAAGCGGGTCTCCAGCTCGGCGGCCAGACGGGCGTCGTCGCCCTCGAGAGCACCGGCGGCCTGAGACCAGCGCAGGCCGTGCTCTCCCCGGACCAGCTCGCCGGCCTCCTGCAGGCGCTCCACGGCCGCGTCGAGGGCGGGCCAGTCCTTGCCTCCGGCCACGTCGCGCCGCAGCTCGCCCACCGAGAGGTACGGGTTCAGGGGGTCGGCCTCCGCCCGGGCCCGAAGAGCAGCCAGAGCCCGTTCTTCGAGGGCGGCGAGAGACGGCCCGTGAAAGAGACGCTGCTGCCCCGCCTCCACTGCCCTGCCGTCGGCGAGAACCGCCCTGACCGCGGCGGGTCCGTCGAAGCGCCACAGATATGGACTGGCGTCCAGCCGGCGGCGCGGGATCGGGGCGGGAAAGGCTTCCTCCAGAAGAAGCGCTGCGATGCTGTCGCCCGGACCGTCCTCCAATACGCTGAGCCGCTCGCGCCATTTGGGGTCGGTACCGTGCTTGCGAGGCCGCGGGTCGTACACGCGGCCGCCGCCGATGGTGGTGACGGGTGTCAGCGACCGCAGGATGAAGTGGTCCCCGGGGTAGACCACGGCGAAGTCCTCGAAGCGGATCTGGGCATAGCAGGAGTCGCCGGGGATCAGCTCCTCGCGGTCGGCCAGCACCACCTTGGCGATCACCTCCTGGGTACCGTGGTCGACCCGGACGCGGGAGACCCGGGTGAGGGCCTCGGGGGCGTCGTCCAGCAAGGCCAGAGAGACATCGGCCAGGTAGGTCGGCGTCACGGCGGGGTCCTTGATCACCCACTGACCGCGCTGCAGCCGGTCGCGGTCGACCCCTGTGAGATTGAGGGCCACGCGCTGGCCCTCCTCGGCGGCTTCCACCTGGTGGTCGTGCACCTGGATGCTCCGCACCCGCACCTCGTCCAGGGTGTCGGAGCCCATGGCCGGAAGGATACTGATGGTGTCCTCGGGTCGCAGCTCGCCCGACCAGAGGGTCCCGGTGACCACGGTGCCGATGCCCTTGAGCGAGAAGACCCGGTCGATGGGCATGCGGGTGGCCGGATAGGCGGTCCGGGTCGGCGCCCGGCCGGCGAGCTCGTCGAGCACCCGGCGGAGCTCGTCCAGGCCCGCGCCCGTGGTCCCGCTGACGGGGACGACGGCGCTGCCCGCGTACCGCGAGGTATCGAGGAAGTCCTCCACGTCGGCGGCGGCAAGTTCGACCATCTCCTCGTCGACCATATCGGTCTTGGTCAAGGCCACCGCGCCCAGCGGGATCTCCAGCAGCTCGATGATGCGCAGGTGCTCGCGCGTCTGCGGCATGACGCCGTCGTCCGCGGCCACCACCAGGAGAAAGATGTCGATGCCGGTCGCCCCGGCCACCATGTTCTTAACGAAGCGCTCGTGCCCGGGAACATCGACCACACTCACGCGGCGGCCACTCGGCAGGGCCAGCTCGGCGTAGCCGAGCTCGATGGAGATGCCCCGCTCCTTCTCCTCCTTTAGCCGGTCGGTATCCTTGCCGGTCAGAGCCCGGACCAGGGTGGTCTTGCCGTGATCGATGTGACCGGCTGTACCGAGCGTCAGGCCGCGTTCAGGCATGAGCTCGGCAGTCGGGCGTGTCGGACGGGGGGCACGCCGCCTGACCGAGCGCCCAGACCACACCGTCGGCCACCTCGGACAGGTCGGCCTCGTCGAGAGCCAGCACATCCAACACGACCGCATCCTGGGCCACCCGGCCCACGATAGGAACCGGTGCCGCGCGCAGGGCTGTCTCCAGGGCCACGACACTCCCGACTTCCGATCTGACGGTCACTCCGTGGGACGGGATCTCCAAAAGCGGAAGTGAGCCGCCGCCCGCCTTAGCCGCGGTCTCCTGGATACCGACTTCCGCTTTCAGCCCCGCCGCCCGCACGGCCGCTTCGAGCCGCGTCCGCAGGGCGGCGGCGAGGGCCGCTGTCTCCTCCGAGCGACGATCGAGGAAGCGCAGAGTCGGGATCTCCCGACGGGCCCTTTCGGGGTCGCGGTACAGTTGCAGGGTGGCCTCGAGGGCCGCCAAGGTCATCTTGTCCACCCGGAGGGCTCGGGCCAACGGGTGCTGACGCAGACGGGTGATCGTCTCGGCCCGCCCCACGAGGATGCCGGCCTGCGGCCCGCCGAGTAGCTTGTCCCCGCTGAACATCACCACGTCGGCGCCGGCCTGGAGGGAGGCGGATGCAGGGGGTTCGTCACGGAAGGCCTCCAGGGGCAGGAGCGCGCCGCTCCCCAGGTCGTCGGCCACGGGCAGGCCCCATCGGCGGCCGAGGGAGGCGATCTCGGCTATCGATGCCTCCTCGGTGAAGCCCACGACCTTGAAATTCGAGGTGTGGACGCGCAGCAGCAGAGCGGTCTCCCCGGTCAGGGCGGCCTCGTAGTCGCCGATGCGGGTCTTGTTGGTGGTCCCCACCTCGACCAAGCGGGCGCCGCTCATGCGCATGATGTCTGGGATGCGGAAGGAACCGCCTATCTCCACCAGCTGTCCGCGCGATACCACGACTTCCTTTCCGGCGGCGAGGACGGACAGAGTGAGCAGGACAGCCGCGGCATTGTTGTTGACCACCATGGCAGCTTCGGCCCCGGTGAGGCGAGAAAGAAGCGCATCGATGTGGTCATGGCGGGAGCCGCGGACGCCCGCGTCGATGTCGTACTCCAGGTTGCTGTATGCGCCGGCCACCTCGACCACGCGTGCGATGGCCGACGGAGCGAGGATCGAGCGCCCCAGGTTGGTGTGGACGACCACCCCGGTCGCGTTGACGACCCGCCGGAGATGGGGCCGGCTCCACCGCCTGAGGATCTCCGCCGTCGCTGTCGACAGGCTCTCCGGCTCGGAGACCGCGGCCCACGTGTCCGGGAAGGCTCCGCTGGAGACACGTTCCCGCACCCGGGCGACGGCTTCGCGCACGGCTTCGACCACCTGCTCCCGCGGGTTACCCTCCAGCAGCTGGCGGACCGCCGGGGTCTGGAGCAGCTCGTCCACCGAGGGGAGCCGCCTGAGGGCCTGCCGAGCCTCGTCGTTCACGCGGGCCACGGTCCGCGGCCGGCATCCATCCCGGGGCGGCCGAGCCTCACGGGATCACCGCCGCCTTGATGAAGCCCTCGGCCGGGATCTCCTTGTTCATCACCCGCAGAGGCGTGACCACGTCCTCGAGGTTGTAGCGGTGCGTGATGAGGACGTCGCAGGGGAAGTCCGGTCGGTCGAGCACGTCCATGGCCATGCGGACGTGCCGGGGCGTGTGGTGGAAGGCCGCGGTCAGGCAGAGCTCCTCGTAGTGGAGGCGATAGGTGTCGATGCAGGCCACGCTGCCCTCCTCGCATCCGCCGAACAAGTTGACGACCCCGCCCCGCCGCGTGATGCCGACGGCGAAGTCCCATACTTCTGGCCGGCCGACCGCCTCGATGGCCACGTCGACGCCGCGGCCCTCCTCAGTGTGGTCGCGCACCGCCTGGACGGCGTCGTCCACCGAACGCGAGTCAACCGTGGCCTGCGCGCCCAGGGCTCGAGCGGCCTCGAGCTTGTGCGGGTTACGTTCGACGGCGATGACACGCGCTCCTCTGCGGGTGGCGGCGTACACCATCATCAGGCCTATCGGCCCCAGACCGACTACGCCGACCGTCATCCCCGGTCCCACCGCCCCCACCTCGAGGCCCTTGAGCACGCAGGCCAGCGGCTCCACCAGCGCGGCCCGCTCCGAAGGCATGTCCTCGGGCACGTGCAGCATGTTCACCGCCACGATGTTCGCGGGCACCAGCAGGTAGTCGGCGTAGGCGCCGTTCAACAGGGGCTGCAGGTGCTCGCAGAGAGAGGCCTGGTCGCGCCGGCAGAAGAAGCAGTGGCCGCACGGGGCGGAGTTGGCGCTCGTGACGCGGTGGCCCCGGTAGAAGCGCTCGACGCCGGCGCCGACCTCGACGATCGTGCCGCAATATTCGTGCCCGAAGGGCGCCGGGCTGGTCTCCAGAAGGAGCGGGTGGCCGCGGCGAAAGGTCTTGGCGTCGGTGCCACACACCAGTGCCACCTCGACCTTTACCAGCACCTCGCCGGGACCGGGCTCGGGTATGGGCACCTCGAGCATGCGGACGTCGCCCGGAGCATAGAAGCGCGCCTGCCTCACGGCCGCGCCACCACCTTGAGCGATCGCCCGGCCGCGTACTCGGCGAAGGCCGCGGGCAACTCTTCGAGGCCCACGACGACCGGCCGGAACCATTCCAGCGGCAGCAGGCCGTCGGTCAGGAGCTCCAGCGCCCGTCGCAGGTGGGTCGGAGAACCCGAGCGGACCCCGGCGAGCGTGAGCTCCCGGCGGTAGACCTGGTCGACGTCGATGTCGGTCGTCGCCCCTCGGCTCGCGAAGATCACCACGATACCGCCCGGGGCCATCGAGGCGACCACCTGAGGCAGCGCGGCCGGGGCGGTGACGATGGCGACATCCACGCTGCCCGCTTCCTCCAGACGGACCGCTCCCAGACCGGCGGCCAGGCCGGCCCGCACGGGGTCCGGCTCGAGGAAGTAGTACCCCTGGCACGCGGGGCCCAGATACTGGTCGGGGCGGCGCCGCGTGTCGGAGGCCAGGACCGCCAGGAGCATCAGGCCCACCGAACCGCAACCCGCGACCAGGACCTTACCCGGCCACGTCCACGGCGGCGCCGGAGGCCGTCCCCCCACAGCCGGGATGGGAAAGGCCCGCTGCAGGCTCTTGACCACGTCGAAGGCCCTCAACACACACGAGAGCGGCTCGAGCAGCGTGCCTGCCAGGTCGTCAACCGACTCGGGCAGAGGAAAGACGGCATCCTCGAGATGGACGGCGCTGACGGCGAGGCTCTCGGCGAAGCCGCCGGGGTCGAGGCGAGTCGAGGTGAATTGCGCGCACAGGGACGAGTGGCCCGTCCGACAGGCGCCGCAGCAACCGCAGGGGACATGGTGAGCCAGGGCGACACGTACAGGCTCGGCATCGGGGCGCTCCAGCCACCCCACGACCTCGTGCCCCAGGACCAACCCGGCCTGTGCGTCGGGACCGCAGACCTTCTCCAAGTCGCTGCCGCACAAGCCGCAGGCGACGACCCGAACGAGGGCGCCGTCTTGGGGGGCTTCCGGCGCGGGTAGGTCGGCCGGCGACAGGCCTCCCCGTCCATCGGTGACGACGGCCCTCACGCGCGCGCCTCCTAACTATCCCGTTCGAGGAAGAAGTCGGCCATGGAGGACAGCACGTCACGCGCGGACGAGCGGGGGAGCTCGCCCAGGTAGGTGCGGGCCTCGAGGATGAGCCCACGAGCCAGCTCTCGAGCGTACTCGATGGAGCCGTACCGGAAGAGCATGTCGACGATCTCCCGCATCTGCTCGGGCTCCTTGGTGGGACCGAGCCGCAGGAGGGCCGAGAGCCGTTGCCGGTCGGGCGGCGTCGCCGCCTGGATGCAGTGGATGACCATGAGGGTTCGCTTACTCTCGAGTATATCGTTGAGCAGGTCCTTGCCCGTGCTCGCCTCGTCGCCCACGATGTTCAGCAGGTCGTCCTGGATCTGGAAAGCGATGGCGGAGTTCTTGCCGAACGCCTCCAGGGCGCGGCGCTCGCTGTCGGTCGCACCCCCGATCAGCGCTCCGATCTTGAGGGGCGACACGCCGGAGTAATATCCGGTCTTCCCCAGGGCCATGAACAGGTAGTCGTCGGCGCTCACGTCGTAGACGTCGTCGCGCACCCAGCCGACGTCGAGGGCCTGACCTTCGATGGTGCGGGCGCTCATCTCGCCGATGGCGTCGAGCACGGCGATCTTCGTGCGGTCGTTGAGGCCTTCGTCCCGCACCACGATGGTGCAGACCAGGCCGAGGGCGAAATCGCCTGTGTTGATGGCCAGCGGCAGGCCGTGGACGATGTGCGCGCACTGCTCGTCTCGCCGGATCTCGCTGCCGTCCATGATGTCGTCGTGAATCAGGGCCGCCGCGTGGAAGAACTCGATGGCGCACCCGCTGGGAAGCGCCCGGAGCCGCTCTCCCCCCACCGCTTCGCAGCCCACCATGGCGATGGCGGGACGCAGACGCTTGCCTCCCCGGCCGATGAACTCGTCGAGGACCCCGTACAGGTACACGTGCAGCGGACTACCCTCCGGCACCACCGCCAGGTATTCCCGGAGCCGGCGATCGATGATCGGCCGCACGTCGGCCAGGTATTCGACGAAGAGGTCTACACTCACCCGAGAACCGGCGTCCTCACCTTCTGGAGGGGAGCGGCCGAGCGTACGGCATCCGATGCCGGAAACACGGGCCGACGGGACGCGCCAAAGAATAGCATAGGGCCCCTCCCCGGGCCCGTTCGTGGGGACCGGGAGGGACAGCCACAGACCGTGCGGAGGACCCGGTCGGCCCCGCGGAAAGAGTGGCCGAGACTCGCTCGCTCCCTGCTACGCGACCTCGGAGAGTCGGGCGCTGCCGCTCTTTCCGTACGCGGACGCCAGCCGGCGAAGACCGTCCAGGAAGCACTCCTGTGACTCCAGGCTCTGACCCTCGAAGGCCGCCGTGATCTCGGCGATGCGCTGGTCGAGGATGTGGTGCGACAGCCGTTGCGCGTGAGGGCTCAGTCGCACCCGCACGACCCGCCGGTCTTCCTCGTCCCGCTCGCGCTCCACGAAACCGAGCTCGGCCAGAGGGTTGATGAGCCCGGTGGCCGAAGGAGTAGTGATCCCCAGCCCTTCCGCCAGCTCGCCCATCGTCTCCGGCCCGTACTCGAACAGGTGGACCATGGCCTTCACCTGTGCCACGGATACACCCTCCATCCGTGCCTCGGTCGGCATACTGCGACTGATCGACCGGCCGAGCTCCGGAAGTAGCTTCATGACTTCCAGGACTATCCGCCGGCGGTCGTCCCCCAACGATTTCATCTCATACCTCGCATTCGAACAGTTGTCCTACCTTGATTGTCTCGGCTACAGCTCTCGCCCATGAACACGCGACCCCCCCAGATCGCATCGGGACGGCGCGAAGAGGATCAGCGTGTCAAACCTCTTCGAGCAGACGCTTCTTCTGCACCTCGAACTCTTCCTCCGTGATGATGCCCTCATCGCGCAGCTTCGCCAGCTCTCGGATCTTCTCTATCGCCGACTGGTCGAAGGGCGACGCTCCCCGGGCCCGCTTGCGCACGTCCTCGGCGAAGAACTGCATCTGCCCCTGGAAGTCGGCCGCGAGCTTGCGGAACTCCCGCGTCATCTCCGCCGCCGCCTTGCGCAACTCCTCCGCGCGGCGACTGAATTCTTCGTCCAGCTGAGTCACAGCTCACTCCCTTTCTAGCACTACGACTATAGTACGAAGCGCCCGCCAAAAGGACGCGAAATATCTAGGGAGTGTTAAGAAGCTTGAACGAGGCGAGCTCCGCCTGGATGACCAGCCGCTGCTTGGCGCTGTAGATAGGGTGACAGGTCGCCAGGGAGATCTCCTCCCTGCCTCGCTGCGCGACCACCTCGGTCTGGGTGGGCAATACGATCATCTTCTTGGTCACGCGGTACGTCGCCGCGGCGTAGGGGAGGATCAGACGGATCTCGTCCCCCAGGTTGAGCTTGTCGAGCTTGAAGAAGGGCCCGCCGTACGTCGTCCTATGGCCCGACACGACGAAGTTGCCGCCCATGCCGGGCAAAGACGTCTCCGGCCAATGGCCCGGACCCTCACGGAGGTCGCCCCGGCCCACTCCCTCGACCAGGACTGTGTTCACGCCGATCTTCGGAATGGTCATCCGCCCTATGGGCTCGCCGCCGCCGCCCCCCTTGGCCGCTAACCCGGCGGCGAAGGCCTCGGCTGCCTTGCGGAACGCGCGCAGCTCCACCAGCCTGCGATCGCGCTCTTCCTGCGAGCGGAACTGCGTCTGGCCCGATGGGTCGACGGGGGCCAGGGTGGGGACCATCCCGCCGGAGAAGACCTGGGCGGCGGGCTGAGCAAGTGCGGGGTGCGAATCGACCAGGCGTTTCTCGAGGCTTCTTTGTTCCCACCAGGCATATCCCCACGTGCCCGCCGGGTAGAGCAGCACCAACAGGCCGGCCAGGATGAGCAGGTTGGCGAGCAGGCGGCGCACCCTGTGCACACGCAGCGAGCGGTGCTCCTCCACGAGCGGTTCGGGGGCGAGCGCAGAATCGATCGAATTCGGCATCGGGATGGCGTCCTCTGCGTCAGGCGGGTTCATTCAGAATACCCTCCGGAGGTATGTTCCCCAATGTCGATTGACCCTAATCGGCTCCACCGGCAGCAGCTCGTCACCCCGAAGCAGCCGGGCTGGGTTCTCCACCGTAAGGGCGTGGAGGTCGGCATGCGGAGCGGAACGCCGCAGCTCGCGCTGGGCCGACGCAAGGTCGCAGTCGCGGGCGGGACGGCCGTGGTCGTCGCTGGCGAGAAGGGAGAGCTCTCCCCGGGCCAGCATGCCGATGAGGGCCCGTCGGCTCGACGCGCCGAAGCGCCGGGCGACGCTGGGCGTCGTGCCCTGGGCCACCGCGCCCTGGCGCAGAAGCGTCGAGAACATGGCCGGGTCGCGCTGCACCCGCTCCGACCTCTCCGGATGGGCGAACACCGGGACCAGACCGTTGAGCCGCCACTGGAACAGCACCTCGTCCGCGAACGGCGGCCACCCCGTATACGGGGCCTCCACCAGGATCGCTGACGACCGCGGACCCATCGTGTAGCCTTTGAGTCGCTCTATATCGAGTGACGCCGCAAAGGAGAATGTGAGTTCATAGCCAAGATGAAGACGAACGGGCACATGCGCAGCGTCGAGGGCGGCCTGTACCGTGGCCAGCACCTCAGGGCCGCGAACGTCGACAGGATCGCCGGCATCGCGGAGATGAGGAGTGCAGATGATCTGGGTGACACCGGTGTGCGCGGCTGCTCTAGCGAGGGCGAGACTCTCTTCAAGCGACGCGGGACCGTCGTCAAGGCCGGGAAGAAGATGTGAATGAGTATCTATCACGTGCCGATAGAACGGTAGCACGACCTCGCCGGGGGGACCACCGGCCGCAGTAACCGATCGAAGGCACATACGTTTGGAGAGAAAGAAAGGCGGTCATGCTCTCGTTCGACATGACATACGTGTACATCGCCGCAGGAGTCGTCGTCCTGTTGCTCGCTCTGCTGCTCATCCTCCGGCGAAGGAGAGCGAAGCCTGGCGGCGCGAAGGACGAAGGCTTCGCTCCACCCCAGTTCCCGCCTGCTGAAGCTGTTGCCGCCGGGGCCGCGCCGCCCGTCGAGGCTCAATGGACCGACGCGGCGCCCCCGACTCCGATCCCCGCGGTCTCGCCCCTCGCCGTGGGCGGGCCGTTCGACGCCGCGGCGCCCGTCGCCCCAGTCGGGACGGCCCCTCTCACACCGGCGTTCGCGGTCACGGCCGCCGTGGCGCCCCTTACCCCGCACCCGGGTGGGTCAGATCCGGCGGCGGCGCTGGTAACGTCGCTCCTGCAAAGCTCGGGCGACCTCAGTCCCGAGGAGCTCCGCCGCCTCGAGCTCTATCGCCCGGAACGCATCATGGCAGCGGCCGACGTGATGGCGGAGAAGCTGGGAGGTCGGGGCAACGAGGCCAAGCGGACTCGCTTGGCTCGGATCCGCCAGTACGCGGACTCACTGCACGCCGAGTTCGAGCCCGAAGCGAAGACCTTCACCCCCAGTGCCGTCGTCATCGCCGAGACCTCCAGGCCCGAAGACCACGTGATCGGCAGGCCGGGAGGCGACGACGCCCCGCCACCGCCCGAAGCGTGGGGCGCGTCGAGCGGCGGGTCGACACTGCTGGCCGATCCGGAGCTGTCGCTCCACAACGACGAACCGGAGCCCGCGCCCATACCTGTCAGCGCAAACATCCTCGACCCGGCGCCTCCGGCCGCCGCCGCGTTCGTGTTGTCGCAGGCGGTCAGCCAGCCCGCACCGGAGCCGGAGCAGGCGCCGACGCTGGTCGACGAGCCGACACCCGCGGTCATGTACGAGCCGGCGTTCGCCGGTGCGACCGAAGTCGTCCCCGAGCAGGTCGCCCGGGTGGTCCCCGAGCAGGTCCACTGGGAGGAGCCGGCCGAGGCCGTCGCGACCATGGAGTCGCTCCACATCGACATCAGGCGCGCGGAGGACGTGCTCGCTCTGCCGCCACGCGAGCGCACAGACAGCCTCGGCTTTCTCTCGCCGGCCGAATTGGGACGCCTGCTGGAGTTGTCGGACGACGAGCAGCTGCAGATGCGCGCCATCGACACGCTGGAGCAGTTCGCTTCGCCGGACGCGCTGCAGGTCTTGCAGGCGGCGCTGTCGAACCCGGACCCCGAGATCCAGGTCTACGCGCTGTCCGCGGCGGAGCGCCTGCTAGGTACGTAGCGGCGCGCTGACGGCCGGCGGCTGCAACTGGCGCCGACGGCCGTCAGCGCGAGCCGACGCCTCTCAACACGATGTCCCTCCAAAATAGGTGCGGGCCCGGGCGGCTATCGCCTCCCCCGGCAGTCCGCGCCTCCACGCGACGAAGGGCGAGCGTCTCTCCAGGTCGAGCGGGTTGCCGAGCAACTCCACGCCGTCGAGCGCCACTGCCCCGCCACCGCTCTCCGCGAGGATGAGAAGTCCCCCGGCGATGTCTACGGCCCGTGCCGGCACCGGGGCAAGGAGGACGTCGGCCACACCTTGCGCGACATGGCAAAGACAGAGCGCCAAGGAGCCGATCTGACGTACCCGCAAGAAAGGGTTGGGCTCGGGAACGCTCAGCGCGGCGAGGTGTCGCATGGGAAAGTCCAGCTGGTCGGGGCGCCCGCCTTCGAAGAGCAGCAACTCGACCGAGGTATCGGGGGCGGCCTCACCGGCGTCCGCACGGCGCGCGGCGGTCTCGCCCTCGCCCGGGCCGTGCGGCCCCCCGAGGTCTGCCAGCCCCGCACCCTTGACAGCCGCGAACTCATGCCCTCGCGTGTAGTCACTCGTGTAGGCCACACGCACATCGGCGAGGGTCCCGCCGAGTGCGGCGGCGATCGTGGTGCCGAAAGGCTCGAGTCCGCGTTTGGCGTTGAGGCTGCCGTCCACCGGATCCAACATCACACGCCACTCGGCCCCGGCACGATCCTCGACGCCGCGTTCTTCGGCCACCAGGCAGTACGGCGCCGGAGCCGCCGCGGCGAGCACACCCACCATTGCCTCCTCGGCCGCCCGGTCCAGCTCCACCGTGATGTCTCCCCCGCTGCCACGGCCCAGGGGCACGCGCCCCTCGGCGCGCCCGGCCAGGGGTGCGACCGCCTCTCGGCCCGCCGCCGCCATCGCCCGGAAGCAGCGAAGCCACTGCTCTTCGTCGGCTGTCAATGCTCGCGAGAACGCCATCCGCTCCACCTCCGCCCGCCACCATACCACCCCAGACGCGCCCGGCTCCGGTCGGCTAGAATCTTCCTGACCGAACGAAGGAGGTTCTGATGAAGAGATCGCTGTTCTTTCTCGTCGCCCTCTCACTCGGCGCCGCAGCCGCGCTCTACGCCCTTACGACCTCGTGGGGACGGGGGTACCGGGCCCGGCTCACCGAGCTGCTGGCAGGGTGCACTCGCGGCGCCTGCGCGAGAGAGGGGCGTCCCGGCGACCTGGACTCGAACGAAGCCATCCAAGCGAAGATCGCCGAGACCCGGCGCCGGCTGCGTGAGGAGCTCGTGACCCAGCCCCATGCGGGGGATGCCGCCTAGTGTCCTTCTGGAGCACCGCCCGGGGGGTGGTGCGCCTGGGGGCGGGCGTGGTCCTCGCCGCCGGAGCCTACATGGCCTTCGAGGCTCAGTGGCTCGCCACGCGCGAGCGCGACCTGCCCGTACCCCAGCTCCCCCCGGACCTCGAGGGGCTGCGCATCCTGCACCTCTCCGACGTGCATGCCGGTCAACCGGGTCTGAACTTGTGGACGCTCCGCAAGGCGGCGGAGTGGGGAGCCGCGCAGGAACCTCACCTGCTGGTGCTGACGGGTGACGTCCTCGGCGCGGGTCGGGGGGCCGGCCGCTGCCTCGCCCTGCTCGCCCAGGTGCGCCCCAGCCTCGGGACCTTCGCCGTCACCGGCAACCATGAATACGGACTGAGCAAGAACCCTTTCGCACACCGCCCGCAACAGTTCGCCTGGCAGGAGGCGGGCGTGCGGGTGCTGCAGGACGAGTGTGTCCTTGTCGCCACGGGCCCGCGGGGTACGGGATCTCGCATCGTCCTCTGCGGAGCCGACTACCTGACCGGCGGCCACTCCTTGCGGGGTCCCACGCCCGAGGCGGGTGCCGTGGCCCTCTTGTTGACCCACCTGCCTCCCGCTCCCGACGAGCCTCCGCGTGCGGGGTTCGCGGCCACCTTCGCCGGACACACCCACGGTGGACAGATACGCATGCCGACCCCATGGGGCAAGAGGCGGGTGCACGGGGGCGAGTTCGCGCACGTGGAGGGTGTCCACCGCTGGGGCGAGGGCTCCCTCGCCGTGAGCACGGGCATCGGCACGACCTTTCTGCCGCTGCGGCTCGCGACCCGGCCGGAGGCGGTGCTCTACCGTCTGCGCGGCTCCGCCAGTGCCTGACCCAGGTCGGCGCCCACCGGCGGTGCACGCCCAACAAGCCCTATCTGGTATACATTGACTGAGGAGAGGGTAGGTGAAAGAAGGCGCGATCGACCCGGAGGTAGCCCGATGGTCAACGACGATCTGTCCGCCGACCACGATCCCGAAGTAGACTCCAAAAGCACGGCGGACCCCACCGATGACCGGCCCCTCGTCGCCGAGGATGTGGTCATGGCGTACGCGGCCGACGCGGTGCTGGCCATCCCCGGCATCGCGGGGCTCCACGAATCGCCCTGGCAATCGTTCTCGGGAAGGGTCAGGCCGGACCACACGCCCAAAGGCGTCGTCGTACGGACGGTCGCGCCCGGTGTCATCGAGGTCGACGTGCACGTCAGGGTCGCCTGGGGGACCGCCATCCCCGAAGTCGCCCGACAGGTGCGCGACGTCATCACCCGCAAGATGGAGGCCCTCCTCGACCTCGAGGTCCGCAAGGCCACGCTCTACGTCGACGAGATAGACGCCCCGTCCGAGCTCGCCTAGAAGACTGCCGGCAGCCGAGGCGCCTCTGCATCCGATCGCCGGGAGAAGCTATGACAACGTACGTCGAGGTGATCCCCGCTTCCCAAGGCCTCCTGCCTTCGCCCTGCCCCGAGTGCATCTGGTGGCAGAGCACCCAGGCCGCCCAAGGAGAGGCAGCCGACCCCGAGCGACGGATCGATTGGATGAGCCATCTGGAGCACTCGTGGGGCAGCGTCGGCCTCATCGCCCTGGATGGGCCCACAACTGTCGCTTCGGTGCAGTTCGCCCCCGTGCGCTCCCTTCCCCGCCCCCACCTTCTCCCCCCCGGATCGCCCCCGGACGAGGCCGCCCTGATCTACTGCCTCCGCGGTCGCGTGGGTCGGCCCGCGCGCGAGACGCGCCAGCTGCTGCACCGGGCGCTGAGCCATCTGCGTAAGCGCCAGGTCTGGGACGTCTACGCCTATGCCCGCCCTCTTGGGGGCAAGCACGTGTGCGGCATGCGGAACATGTTCGGGAGGGAGTTCCTCGAGGCGAACGGCTTCGAGGTCGTGGGGAAGCACGGCGATGTCGTACTGATGCGGGTCGACCTTCGCGGCCTCCTGCCCATGTTCTCAGAGGCCGGCTTGGCAGTGAGGCGGGCGGCCCACCCCGGCCACCCCAGCCCCGCGGCCTACTCGAAGTAGGGCGCCGTGAGGCGCCGCTCACTGCTCCTGACCGGCCTCGCTCTCGCGCTCCTCGCCGTGGGCGCGGTGCACGAAGCCCTAGCCGGGCCTGGACCGTCTGCCGCAGCGACGACGACCACATCGGCGACCGGCACGACCGAGGCCACCCCGGCCCTCGCCTCGGTCTGGGTCACCCAGGTCAACGGCGCCGTCACCCCCGTCCTCAGCGACTATCTCATCCGGACCATGGAGAAGGCACACGCCGGCAAGGTCGCCGCCTTGGTGATAGAGATCGATACGCCGGGCGGTCTGGACAGCGCCATGCGGGATATCATCCAGGCCGAGATCGACTCCAAGGTGCCCGTCGTCCTCTTCGTGTATCCCCAGGGCGCGAGGGCGGCATCAGCCGGGGTCTATATCCTCATGGGGTCGGACGTCGCGGCGATGGCCCCCCAGACCAACCTCGGCTCCGCCCACCCGGTCTCACTCACCGGGCAGTTGGACGCGACCATGAGCGCCAAGGTGACGAACGACGCGGCCGCCTACATCCGCGGGCTCGCGACGACACACCGACGCAACGCCGGCTGGGCCGAGCGCGCGGTGCGCGAGTCGGTGTCCATGACCGCCCAGGAAGCGAAGGCCTCCGACGTGGTCGAGTTCGTCGCGGCCGACCTCCCGTCGCTGCTCGCTCAGATCGACGGCTACACCTGCGTGCCCAAGGGCATCACCCTGCACACCGCCGGGGCTCCGATCGTCCAGGTGTCGATGAGCTGGCGCGACCGCTTCCTGCAGGCCGTCGTCGACCCCAACATCGTCTTCATCCTGATGCTGATAGGCATCTACGGCCTCATCTTCGAGTTCCAGAGTCCGGGACTCGGGATCGCCGGAGTGGCCGGCGCCATCGCGCTGCTGCTGGCCGCGTACTCCCTGCAGCTGCTCCCGGTCAGCTTCATCGGGCTCGCCCTTATCGCCGTGGCGATGGTACTCTACGTGGCGGAAGTGAAGATCCAGAGCCACGGCGCCCTAGCCCTCGCTGCGACGGTGGCCCTGATTCTCGGCGGACTCTTACTGTTCGATATCCCGGGGTCATTCGTGCGCGTGGACTGGGCGGTCATCGCAGGTGCGGCGGTAGTCTCGCTCGCCTTTTTCATGGTGGTCGTCACCGCTGTCGCGCGTGCCCGGCGACGCCCGTTCACGACCGGACTCAAGGCCATGGTGGGCGAGAGCGGCAAGGCCCGCACGCGTCTCGACCCCGACGGACAGGTCATGGTTCACGGCGAACTGTGGCGGGCACATTCCGAAGAGGGGTCGATCGAGGCGGGTGCGGAGATCAGGGTGCTGGCAGCCGAGGGCATGAAGCTCACAGTGGGCCGGTCGGCCGCTAACGGACCAACCTAAGGAGGCGTCGCATGGCATCATCGTTCGTGATCATCGTGGTGGTCGTGGTCCTGGTCATCATGATCCTCTCTGCCGCCATCAAGGTGGTGCCCGAGTACCAGCGCGGGGTCATCTTCCGTCTCGGCCGCATCATCGGCGCCAAAGGGCCGGGCCTGTTCATCATCATCCCCATCGTCGACAAGATGATCCGAGTCGACCTGCGGACCGTCACCATGGACGTGCCCCCGCAGGAGGCCATCACCAAGGACAACGTGCCCGTCAAGGTCAACGCCGTGGTCTACTTCCGGGTGCTCGACCCGAACAAGTCGGTCGTCGAGGTGCAGAACTACATCCTCGCCACCTCCCAGATCGCCCAGACCACGCTCCGCAGCGTGCTCGGCCAGGCCGACCTCGACCACCTGCTGACCGAGCGCGAGAAGCTCAACATGCGCCTTCAGGAGATCATCGACGAGCAGACCGACCCCTGGGGCATCAAGGTGAGCATCGTGGAGATCAAGGACGTCGAGATACCCCAAGGCATGCAACGGGCCATGGCCCGTCAGGCCGAGGCCGAACGAGAGCGGCGGGCGAAGGTCATCGCGGCCGAAGGCGAGTTCCAGGCCTCGGAGAAGATCGCTCAAGCCGCCCAGGTCCTCGACCGGACCCCCACGGCCATCCAGCTGCGCTACCTGCAGACACTCGTCGAGATCTCGGCCGAAAAGAACTCCACCACCATCTTCCCGCTGCCCATCGACCTCTTGGAACCCTTCTTCGGCGATCGACTGCGCAAGAAGGCCCCGCTGCCGAGCGAGGCCCCGCCCGCGACCATCGGCACATCGGCCACCGCAGCACCCGAGCTCGACGTCCCCGAGCCGCCGGCCGCGGCCCCGACCACCCCTTCCCTGGAAGCCTGACGGCGTGTGCTTGGCGGTCCCCGCGCGGATCATCAGCATAGAGGGAGTGAAGGGCGTCATCGACCTGGAGGGCGTACGCAGGGAGATCTCCCTGCTCCTGGTGCCTGACGCCGAGGTAGGACAGTACGCACTGGTGCACGCCGGCTTCGCCATCAGCGTGGTCGACGAAGAGGAGGCCCAGAAGAGCCTCGAGGTGTTCGCCGAATACCGGCGACTGCTCGATGAGGAGGGCGCGGCCTAGCGGGCTGCAGAAGCATGCCGCTTTGCCGCCAGGGTGCGCACTGACCATGGAAGAACCGTCTCTCGTCAGGCAGCTGCTCGACCCGGAGCCCGACGAGGGTCTCTCGCCGGGAGAACGCCGAGGCTTCGGGTGCGTCCCTTGGGGTCGGCTCGACATGATCCTGGTGAGTGTGCTCGCCATCGTGAGCCAGATCGTCCTCGCACCGATGGGCCTCGCCGCCGTGGCCAACATGGGCTTGGGCACTTCCGCCGACGCCTCGCTGGACTTCTTCGTCCAGGTGATATTCCTGTACTCGCTCCTCGTCTCGAGCATCTGGCTCGTAGGGGTCAGGCGGCACGGCGCAAGCTGGGAGAGCCTCGGCTTCCGCCCCGTCGATCTTCGCAGCCTGGCCGGTCTGCTCGGCTTGTTGGCCACAGTGATCATCGTGGCCAACATCGCCGTCCGGTCTATCGCGCACCTCGGCCTCGCCCAAGATCCCTTCATCTTCGGCCACCAACCGCGACAGGCGTTGCTGATGGCGGTCTTGATCCTGGTGGCGGCGCCTTTCGCGGAGGAGGTCTTCTTCCGGGGCTTCCTCCTCCAGGGGTTGGCCCGACGTATGCGCTTCTGGCCGGCTGCGGTGATCACCTCGGGCATCTTCGCCCTCGCCCACGTGTGGCCTTACCTCTACGTGCCCATCTTCATCCTGGGCCTGGCCCTCGCGTGGCTCTTCTGGCGTACCGGCTCGATCTGGGCTTCGGTGGCCGCGCACGCCACCATCAACGCCACCTCTCTCGTGGTGGTGGCCGTCCTCTACTCGCGCTAGTCGTTCCGGCGATCGGGCATGGACCTTCGAGGGCGGTGCATCTCGCAGGACTGTGTTCGGCGTGCCCTTGCAGGAGCCCGCTCTTTGGGCTATATATACCCTCTTGCGCGTCTGACGTGGGGGTATAGCTCAGTTGGGAGAGCGTCGCGTTCGCATCGCGAAGGCCAGGGGTTCGAGTCCCCTTACCTCCACCTGCCCGTCACCGGTCGAACTCAGAAAGCTCGCGTTGCACGCGCTCCCTCAGGGCGACCGAAGCAGGGGGCTCATCGGCTACTGAGCCAGGGGGCAGGTGGACATTCATATCGGCCGCGGGCTGGAGAGGTTGCGGGGAGCGCTGACGTAGGAGCCATATCGTGACGGCGGCGCCCGCCACCGCAACCGCGACGATGGGAAAGACGAACAGCAGCAGGTTGAATCCGCGCGCCCGGGGGCTGGCGAGGATCTTCTCGCCATACTGGGCGACATACTGATTGAAGATCTCGGCCTCACTCTTCCCCTGAGCGACCATGTCTCGTGTCTGAGCTTTAATCTGCTCGGCCGCATCACTCTCGTGCTCGGCCACGGTCTGCGTCCAACAGCAGGGTGCGATCAGCTCACCATCGATCTTTTGCGCCAGTGATTCTTGTTGCGGCGTAAGGGCCGCACTGGCGGTCGTCCCCGCGGGAAGCAGGAACGCGCCGCAGAGCAGCGTGACCAGGACCATCGAACGGAGTGGAAACCAGTGTCGTCCGGGCTTGTTCTTCATGCCTGCGCTCCTCGCCGATGGTGTGCTGACTGATCTACGACTCTGTGCGTCAAAATGAGAGCAGACCGCGGAGCGCGGCCCTTCGGGCCGAACCCCGCGGTCCCTCAGCGGACCGTCGTCCTGACAGACAGCTGCTACTGGGTGGCCATGCAGCCCGCACCGCGGCCGGCGCCGCGGCCCATGCCCGCACCCTTACCGGAGCCATCGCCGGCCCCGCAGTTCGTGTTGACGCTCTCGACCTGCCCGCTCAGCCGCGTCTTCATGTTGGCGGCGGCTGCGTCGGCCTGCGCCTGGGTGATGGTACCGTCCTTGACCTTCGCATCCAGCAACTGCTGACGGATCTTGAGCGCCTCATCCACGACCGCCTGGCTGCTGACACCGTTATCGGCGGCGATCTGACTGAAGGTCTTGCCGGCCTGCCGCTCGGCGGTTATCTCGTCGGTGCTCTTCCCGGTCAGATCGGCGACCACGTCTAGCAGGCGCCCGCCGCCGTCGCGCACGGCTGCGCCGAGGCGCAGGCCAAGGTTGCCACACGCCGCTGACATGCTCGAGGTGGGTCGACCGCTCGTATCAGGGCTCGTGGCCGCCAGGCCCGAGGTCGCACTCCCCAAGATCACCCCGGCCACAAGGGCTCCGGCCACTCCTGCGTACACGCGCTTCAGATTCATGTGATTGTGCCTCCTTGTCGTGCTGCTGACTGTTCTACGTGCTTTTTCCTGCAAGAACAGCGTAGCGAGGCCGCGTGAATGTCCTGTGAACGACGGACGCTGAGGTTATGAACCTGCACCCCGCGGCCGGCAGCACGCATGTAGCAGCTGCGGCCTTTCGGCTGAGACCGTCAGGCGCTTTTCAAGGGTAGGCGGAAGCCGACGATCGCGCCGCCCTCGGGGTTGTGCTCCGCGAAGACGGTCCCGCCGTGATCTTCCACGATACGGCGCGAGATGGCGAGGCCGAGTCCGGCGCCACCGGTGTCCGCCGCCCGCGCGGAGTCGGCCCGGTAGAAGCGCTCGAAGACGTACTGCAGATCTTCATCGGCGATGCCTTCGCCTGTGTCGATGACCCGTACCTCGGCCTCGCGGCCGCTTTCTCTGACTGAAACCGTCAGAGAGCCACGTTGCGTGTGCCGAAGCGCGTTGCTGAGCAGGTTGCGCAGCACTTCTGATATGCGGGTGACGTCGCCGACCACCTCCACGGGTTCCGACGGACGCCGGCACGCGACCTGCACGTCTGGCGAGGCGACGGCCTGGGCGCGCTCGCATTCCTGCGCCGCCAACTGAGCCAGGTCGATCGGCCGCATCTGGTACGGCAGGCGCCCCGACTCGGCCAGAGTCAGCACCTGAAGGTCGTCCACCAGCGCCGACAAGTGCTTCAGGTCTTCAACCAGCGAGCCCAGGCGCCTCGGCTCCACTGAGAGTACTCCATCGGCCATCCCCTCGGCTTGCGCCCGCGCGGCGGCTATGGGGTTGCGAAGCTCGTGCGAGACATCGGCCACCAACCTGCGGCGCAACTCCTCGGCCTGGTCGAGGGAATCGGCCATGCGATTGAAAGCGCGGCCGAGCGCGGCCACCTCGGCCGGGCCGGCGACGTCCACCCGGTGCGTCAGGTCTCCGCCGGCCAGCCCTTCAGCGGCGTGCTCGAGCTTGGTGATAGGGCGGGTCAGGTACCGGGCCAGTAACAAGGCGACGATGCCCGCGACGATCACGGCGAGGATCGCGGCCAGGTAGACACTGCGATCCACGCTCGAGATGAACGTCTGTTCCGCGGCGCCCAACATCAAGCGCCCCATCCCTCTTCCTCGCGCCATACCGCTCGGGTCAGGAAGGCCCGCGAGGTAGGCGTCGAAAGCGCGTGCGAGCGCCGCCCGGGCTATTAAGCCTACGGCCAGCACCGCGCACAAGGCCACGACCAGGAACGATAGGAAGACCTGCACCCAAAGTCCGGCCCGCCTCATCCGCGGTCTTCGACTTTGTAGCCGACACCGATCACGGTCCGTATGAACCGCGGCGCCTTCGGGTCATCGCCGAGCTTCCGGCGTATGTTCTTGACGTGGGCGTCGACGGTCCGCTCGTAGCCTTCATAGGCATCCCCTGAGGTCGCCTCGAGCAGCTGCAGACGAGAGTACACGCGCCCCGGATGGGCGGCCATCATGGCTAAGACGTCGAACTCCGACCGCGTCAGCTCGACGATCTCGTCGCCGACACGGACCTCGCGCCGTTCGGGGTCGACCCCCAGATCGCCCACCCTGAGCAACCTGCTCGTCGTGGCGCCCCGCTCGCAGCGCCGCAGCACAGCCCTCACGCGCGCGACGACCTCCCGGGGGCTGAACGGCTTGCTGATGTAGTCGTCGGCGCCAAGCTCCAGCCCCACGAGTCGATCGACCTCTTCGGTCCTGGCGGTCACCAGGATCACGGGAATGCCGTCTGCTTGGAAGCGACGCGTCAGCTCGAGGCCGTCGATGCCCGGGAGCATGACGTCGACAAGGGCAAGGTCGGGCCGCTGAGCCTTGGCGGCGGCCAGTGCGGCCGGGCCGTCCGCCGCGGTCACGGCTGTGAACCCGGAGGCGCGGAGGTACTCGGCCAGCACTTCCACGATGGTGGCGTTGTCGTCGATCACCAGGACGGTCGGCATGGCGTCTCCTGTCGCAGGACGCATCCTCGGCTGCCGTGCTCTGTCATCAAGAGGCGGGTTCCGTCGCACCTCCGCGAGCCACGGCTTCATTCGCGTGCTCCTGCACCCGCGCGAAGTACACGGCGAGCGGCCGGTACGCGAGGTGGGCCCACTTGCCGAAAGGCACTTCCAGAACCAGCATGGGCACGACGCCCATCAAGTGCACGATGTAGATGATGTTCGCGGCTGCATCGAGACCGAGACGATGCAGAATATGCTGGAGCACTCCGGTCACGGCGACCGTGAGGAGCAGGACCAGGAACATCCAGTCCGACTCGTGGGAGTGGGCATGCTGCGGAGAGTCGCGCTTGATCCGGCCCCTGAGGTTCAAGACCACCGCGACGATCAGGCCGGCCGAAGCAAGGTAGCCGAAGACGTGCACGCGCCAGTCGATGGCGGGCCCGGCGGCCATCTCGCGAAGAAAGAACATGATGAGCACCAGCATGGTCACGTAGCTCAACATCAGCACCAGATGCACGAGCCAGGGCCGCTTCCGGTCGCATTGCCGAAACTTGGGCTGGGTAAAGAAGTGCACCGGCAGGGTGTAGAGAGCGGCCACGTAGGAGCCGATCGACGGCTTGACGTCGGCCGCCCGCGTGACCGATCGCCACATGCGGATCGAGTTGATGCCCAGCAGGACGACGAGCACCACGGCCATGGTCCAATCGAAGCGATGGATCATGGCGCTGGGAAGGAACGCGCTCGGTCCGTCGTAGTGATTGATACTGCCCTGCGACATCCCGAACAGCGCGAAGCCGATACCGGTCAGGATCGCCAACGCGACGATCGAGAACAGCTCCCAGCGCCACGAGCGGTAGAACAGGCGCGAGATGCCGCTGAAGTCGTAGGTGGATGTGAGCCAGCGGCGCAGGCTCATCATGGTCTCGCCGGGCTCGGCGCCCTTGGGGCACTGCTCGGAGCACTCCCCGCAGTAGTAGCAGAGCCACGGTTCAAGGGAGCCGCGGAGCTTGCTCTCGAGACCGAGCTGGAGAGCGTGCATGGGACGGCGCGGCAGGACGTGGGGGGCTTCGGAGTGCACGCACACGGCGGAGCAGTTGCCGCAATTGAAGCACTTGCTCACATCCTCGGCACCATAGGCCTGGAGCTCGTCGACGAGCCCTGGTCGGATCATTGTTGCCATGGTTCTCCTCGAATCAGACGTTCAGCAACAGGGGGTACGCGGCCGCCTGCTAGATGAACAGGTTGACGTTGGCTTCGTCGGCTTCACCAAGGTACGAAGCCACGCCGGCATACTCGATGCCGTCGATGAGCTCCCCCTCGCTGAAGCCGAGTATGTCCATAGACAGGGTGCAGGCCACGAACTTGACTCCCTGTTCGCGGGCGGATTCGAACAGCTCATCCAGGGACATCGCGTTCGCCTGCTTCATCACCTTCTTCATGAGGGGCGCGCCGGCGCCGGCGAAGTTCATCTTGGAGAGTCCGAGGCGGCCGGTGCCCTTCGGCATCATCCTGCCGAACATGGATTGCAGCCCGGTCTTCTTGCCTTTGCCGTTCGTCGCCACCTTACCGCTCTTTCGCAGGACGTTGAGGCCCCAGAACGTGCAGAAGATGGTCACGTCGTCGCCCATCGCGGCAGCCCCGTTGGCGATGATCAACGCAGCCATGACCCGATCGAAGTCGCCGCTGAACAAGATGATGGTCTTCTTGGTGGTTTCCACTATCGCCTTCTTTCCCTTGCAGTCATCATGAACCTTCACGTGGAACGGCCTGATAGAGGAAGTAGCCCTCCTCCGTGGCCTCCTTGATCTCCGCGATGTAGCCATACTTGCGCAGGCCCATGACCCAGAAGACGACCTCGTGGGTGGGCTTGCCGATCGCCTGGGCGATATCCGGCACCGTCAGCGGCCCGACTTCGAGGGCGGTGAGGATGCGGGCGCGCATGAATTGCTCGTCGCGGACGATCTCGCGGACGTCGCGAACGGCCGGCGAGGCCGCCACGGTCGCCGCGCCCTTGCCATGGTTTCCGTTGGATGCGGGCGTCATGAGCAGCTCACCCCCAGCATGCCGTCGATCATGGCTCTAATCTGGGCGTCGGTGTAACCCTGCAGATCGATAGCGCCGGCGGGGCACACGGGCACGCAGCCACCGCAGCCCTTGCAGGCGGTCTTGGCGATGACGGCGAACTCGGTGCCGTCCTGCTGCTCCATCGAGATAGCGTCGTAGGGGCAGGTGTCCTGGCACTCACCGCACCAGGTGCAGGCGACCGGGTCGACAGTCGCCACCAGCGGGTCGAGCTCGGCGAAACCTCGCTTGAGGATGGCGGCGCTCTGCGACACCGCCGCCAGCCCGGAGGCGACGCTCTCGGCAGAGTTCCTGGGCGCCTGGCACGCACCGCAGATGTAGACCCCGTCGACCACCGTCTCCACAGGCCGGAGTTTGGGATGGATCTCGTTGAAGAAGCCGGTCTGGCCCACGGGCAGCTTGAGCGTCTTGGTCAGGCCCTGGTTCTCGCGCGGGACCATGCCGGTGACCAGGACGACCAGGTCGGCCTCGAGGGCGACCTCCTCTCCCTCGGACAGCAGGTCGCGCGCGGTCAGTGTCAGGCGGCCGGTCTTCGCGTCCCGTTCGACGGCCGGCGGCTCGCCGTCCGGGTACTTGACGTACGCCGAGCCTTTCTCGAGCGACTCCGCGTACAGGGTCTCGAAGGTACCGTATGTGCGCATGTCGCGGTAGAAGTGGTACTGATGGACTTTGCCCGGCTTGCCGGCGACCTGCAGAGAGGCGTGGGTGGCCGCGTTGCAGCAGTAGCGCGAGCAGTACGTGTTGGGGTCGTCGACCTCCTCGCCCTGGCGGCTGCCCACGCAGTAGATGTACGCCACCGTCTTCACCGGACGGCCGTTGTGCTCGAGCGCGCCGGCGGATTCTTCGACCATCCGCTTGAATTCCGCGATCGTCATCACGCCATCCAAGCCGTAGCCGAGCTCGCCCTCTTCCGGCTGGTACGTGTCGAACCCGGTGGCGACGACGATCGAGCCGACCTCGACCTGGATGGTCTCCAGCTGGTCTCCGTGGATGGCTATCGTCACCTGGTAGTTGCCGAAGCTGCCGCTCTTCGCGACAAGCTCCGCGCTGGTGAACACGGTGACGCCGGGGTGGGAACGAACCGCCTTCTCCAGCTCCGCGATCAGGGCGCGCCCGTCGCGCCCGTGGGGATACATCTCGGCGAACCCGGCGACCCAGCCACCGAGCTTCGGCTCCTTCTCCAACAGGAATACCGAGAGCCCGACCTGGGCGAGCCCCAGGGCCGCCCGCAGGCCGGCGACACCACCGCCGACCACGAGACTCTTGGGCGTCGTCTTGACCACGATCGGTTCCAAGGGTTCTGTCAAACGGGTACGGTTGATCCCGGCGCGTACGAGGCGCAGGGCCTTCTGCGTAGCGCCTTCGTGGTCGTCGGTGTGGGTCCAGGAGCACTGCTCGCGGACGTTCACCTGGGTGTATTGGAAGGGGTTCATGCCCGCCCGCCGGGCCACGTCCCGGAAGGTATAGGTGTGGAGCTTGGGCGAGCACGAGGCGACCACCAGGCCGTCGAGCCCCTGCTCGTGGGCGTCCTGCACGATCTCCTGCTGGGTCGAGTCCGAGCAGGTGAACATGGCCGTTTTCGCGACCACGACGCCGGGCTCCTTCGCCACCTGGGCGACCACTTCGTCGACATCGACGTAGTCGCCGATGTTGCCGCCGCACTGGCAGACGTAGACGCCGATCTTTCGCGCGCTCATGCCATGACCTTCGCTTTCCGCTCGTTCGGCGCCTTCGACTTCTCGATGTGCGCGGCAGCCTGAGCCACTGCAGCTCCGGCGTGAAGGATGGAATCCGGGATGTCCTTGACCCCGGAGGCAGAACCGGCGACGAAGACACCGGGCAGGTTGGTGCGCCCCGGGTTCAGGTCTTCGTCGGCCTCTCCGACGTAGTGGTACTGGTCGAGCATCAGCGAGACGTCCTCGAAAAGTCCCGCGGGTTCTAGGTTGGGCTGCACGCCGACGGCCAGCACGACCATGTCGTACTCGGCTTCCACGATGCCGCCGTCGCCTTCGACGTCCTCGTACCGCACGATGAGGTTTCCGTTCTCCTTCTCGGTGACCTTGGCCACGCGCCCTTTGATGAACATGGCGCCCATATCTTTGGCCTGCTGATAGAACTCGTCGTAGCCCTTGCCCACGGCACGCACGTCCATGTAGTGCACGGTCACGTCGGCCAGGGGAAGGGCTCCCATGACCAGCTGGTTGTGCTTCACCGAGTACATGCAACAGATGCGCGAGCACAGCGGGTTGTCCACCGTTTGGTCGCGGGAGCCGGTGCACATGATGTAGCCGATGCTGTCGGGGATCTTGCCGTCGCCCGGCCGCACCACCGAGTTGAAGGGGCGAGTCGGGGCGAGCAGGCGGTCCATCTGCATGCCGGTGATGACGTTCTTGTAGCGGCCGTACCCGTACTCCGGCTTGGCGTCGGCGGGAAAGAGCCGGAAGCCGGTCGCCAGGACCACGGCGCCGACGTCGGCTTCGATGTGCTCGGCCCGCATGTCCAGCTTGACCGCGTCGGCCGGGCAGGCGTCCACGCAGGCGTGGCACTCCGAACAGACGCCGCAATCGAGACAGCGGGATGCGGCCGCCACGGCCTGCTCCTCGGTCATGGGTGGCTCAGTCTCGGAGAAGTCTGCCGGCGCCGCGCTGATCGCAAGCGGGGGGTCGACCCGCTCCCGGCGTTCGTACACGGCCTGGCGTCCCAGCACCTCGTCCTTGTCGACGCGCGGCAGCGCCTCGTCGAAGGCGTTCGGGTCGAGCTCCTGCCCCTGCAGATAGCGGTCGATCATGAACGCCGCCCGCCGGCCGTGACCGACCGCCTTGGTGATCATCGAAGGCCCGGTGACGACGTCACCGGCGGCGAACACGTGCGGCACGGGGGTCTGCAAGGTCGCGGGATCGGCCTTCAGAGTGCGGTTGGGATTGGTCTCGAGCCCAAAGGCCCCGGTGTCGGCACCCATGCCCGCGGCCACGATGACGAGCTCGCAGGGGATGGTCTTGCGCTTGGCCTCGTCGTACTCCGGCGCGAAGCGGCCCTGCGGGTCGAGCACGCAGGTGCACACCTTGAGCTCCGCCGCCTGCACGCGACCGTTGCCGGTAAAATGGTCGATGCCCCAGCCGTCGTGCAGGACGACGCCCTCGGCCTTGGCTTCCTCGATCTCGAAGTCGTGGGCGGGCATGGTTTCGCAGCTCTCCAGGCTGGCCTGATCGACGGAAGCGGCGCCCAAACGACGCGCCGTGCGGGCGGCGTCGATAGCGACGTTGCCACCGCCGACCACGAGCACCCGCTTGCCCCGCAGGTCCAGGGACTGGCCGAGCTTGACAGCGCGTAGGAAGGCAAGGGCGCTGGTGACACCTTCCTTGTCCTCGCCGGGAACGCGCAGCTGGATAGGCTTGTGCGTGCCGGTCGCGACCAGCACCGCGTCGAAGCCCTGGTCGCGGAGCGCCGCGACATCGTCGATCTTCGTGTCCGTCGCGATCTCCACGCCGATCGCCGTGACGTTGCCGACATCGGCGTCGATGACCTCGTTCGGGGCACGGTACG
>JAJZQZ010000160.1 GCA_021802965.1 Actinomycetes bacterium | reverse complement strand
ACCGTCCGGCCTTTGTCGGCCAAGGCCCTGGTTATCGACTGGCGGATCCACCAGGTGGCGTACGTCGAGAACTTGTTGCCCCGGTGGTAGTCGAACTTCTGGGTGGCCCGCATGAGCCCGAAATTGCCCTCCTGCACCAGGTCCGAGAAGCTCAATCCCCGACCCAGGTAACGACGGGCTATGGAGACCACCAACCTGAGGTTCGCTTCGATCATGTGCTGTCGAGCCGCTTCGTCGCCCTGCTCGATGCGCATCGCAAGCTCGATTTCTTCCTCCGCGGTCAACAGCGCGACCCGCCCGATCTCGTTCAGGTACACGCGCACAGACGAATCGTCGTCGTCGCCTCCGGCGCGCCGGGCGCGGACACGGGCCGGTGCGGACACTCGGTCATCGCCGTCTTTACCGGGCACCGCGTGCACTCCGCCCGCGTGTTCGCCGGCTCCCCCGTCGAGCCCCGGATCGGTGACCGGGTCTTCCCGTTCTCGCTCTTCGAACATATGAGCTCACTCCTGAGCTGTCAGTGGTCCACCCTGCGCTGGACGTCGATCCTGAACGACGCCTGAAGGCGGACCACGGCCCCCGCCGCGCGGATTATTTTAACATACCCGCGATTTATTCGCTCTAGACTCGGGTTGACCACCTCTAAGCAGCGTGTAGCCTGGTAGGCTGTGAACGTGAGCATCTTTCCCTCACCCGAGACGTCCCCGCAGTCGGCTCCCCCGGCCGTGGAGCCCGTCGTCTTCAGGCCGGCACAGCCCCAAGACCTGGCGGGGATCGAATCCCTGCTGGTCGAGATCATGACCCACCACGGCGTGCAGCCTCCGTCCGAGGCGGGATTGCGCGAGACCATCCGGCGCATCCTGGAGGGAGCGGGCGCCACGACACGGCCCGACCACTGCTTCCTCGTGGGCGAACAGGCGGGCGAGGTGGTGGCCTGCTGCGCCCTGCTCTTCTCTCTCAGCACGTGGTCGGCCGGCGAACGGTGCGAACTTCAGGACGTCGTGGTAACGGGCAGGCGTCGCGGTGAGGGGATCGGACGGAGACTGATCGACGCAGCCGCCGGCATCGCCCGCGCTCGAGGGTGCGTCTACTTGTTCCTCACCGCCGAAGCCGAGAACCTATCGGGCCACGCCTTCTACCGTTCTCTGGGGCTTCATGAGAAAGCGGTGCTGTACTTCGAGCGCGACCTGCGCTGAGCCGCGTCCCGGAGGCCGGAGCCGGCCCACCGTCGTCACGGCGACGTGAAGCGTAACCGGCAGGTCTGCCCCTCGATGACCTCGCCGGCGTCGAAGCCGGCCTCATGCAGCCGGCACTGCACGTCGCTCAGCGTAAGGTCGTCCAGGTCCTGGGCGAGATCGAAGTCGATGGTCTGCTCGGGGAGGTCGGCTTGGACGAAGACCGCCCCGGTCATACCGCAAACGATCTCTTTCACCTGCTCGACCTGCTCTGCGGTCGCCAGGTTGGAGATCAACAACTGCTCGTGCCTCATATGCGCAGGCTCCTTTGAGTCGTGAACGTCGGCCCACTTCCGCTAGTACCCGTCGCCGGCCTTGCCTACGCTTCGAGCAGACGCCGACGACTGTACGCTTCGGGAGCCCGGTTCGCGAGGCTGGGAAGGGAGGTCCGCACCCGCCGTAGGTATCCGAGGTCCAGGTCGGCCACAGCGACCCCTACCCTGTCAGGAGCCTGAGCCAGCACCACTCCCCATGGATCGACGATGACGCTGCGCCCGTAGGACTCCAGGCCCCGACCGTCACGACCGGTCTGGTTCGCGGCGACCATGTAGACCTGGTTCTCGATCGCCCGAGCCCGCACCAACACGTGCCAGTGATCGCGGCCCGTCGTCATCGTGAAGGCGGCCGGCACGGTGACGATCGACGCCCCGAGGTCGGCCACCGCCCGGTAGAGCTCGGGAAAGCGCAGGTCGTAGCATATCGTGAGGCCGACGACGACCTCGGCCGAAGCTCCTGTTCCCGGCCAGGCCGAAGGCGCCTTGACCGCCACCGCCTCGTCGCCGGGCGCGCAGCTGTCGCTCTCCCGGTACGCCTGGCCGCCCACCTCCACGTCGAACATGTGGATCTTGCGATACACGGCCAGCCGGCGCCCGTCGGGGCCGAGGAGGACGCTCGCGTTGTAGGTGCGGGTTTCGCCGGCGATCTCCTCCCAGATGCTCCCGGCCACCAGGTAGACCTCGTGGCGCGCGGCGGCCTCTGAGAGCCGGCCCAGCAGCGGCCCGTCGAGGGACTGCCTTGCCCGGGCCACTCCCTCCCCCGCGCCGAGATAGTGGAACTTCTCGGGCAACACCAGGAGCCGGGCGCCGCGCCCGGCGGCTTCGTCCACCAGATCGAGAGCGCTCTGGACGTTGGCCTCGACGTCTTCGCCGGTGTTCATCTGCAGCACGGCCGCGCGGACGATGCCGTCCTCATCGACAAGAGGCCTCATCGCGTTTCGACCTCCTCGGGAGCGTGGTGGAGTGCGATACTTGGGTACCATACCAACGACGCTACCCAAGAAGGAGCGAGAATCATGTGCATGGCAGTCACACGCAGCTGCTCCTGCGGAGGCCAGGTCTCCCTTCACCATACGAACTCCGTGCTCCCCGAGGAAGTGGTCGCGGCGGTCCACTGCCCGCCCTGCAGCGACTCGGTCGAGTTCGATCCCGCGACCATGGTGCGTGACAACGGCTGGATCATCGAGTACGACATGGACGTGGCCACCGCGTACCTCAAGCGCTGCGGCATCGACCCCGAGAAGGTCACGCCCGACTTCGTCTTCGACGAGGGCTACTCCACATGGAACGGACTCACCCCCACCGACAGCTTCGACAAGGCCATGGAGATGCACGACCTCCTCGCTGCCAGCGGCGGGGATAAGCGCAAGTACTTCGAGGATGTGAAGACCTGGACCAAGGAGCGCACCTCGCGCCTGGCGGCCGAAGGATGGCGCAAGGCCCAGGCGGCGCTGTAGCAGAGCCGCGAGGGAGCCTCACCGCAGGTTCGGTGCACCGACCGGGGACCCCTGACGGGATGTCCCCCGTCTACCCCTCGAACGAGCGCAAGAACGGGGGGATCTCCAGATCTTCGTCGGCGGCCGGCTTGCCTTGGCCGGTATCGCCTCGCTGCCCCTCATCCTGCGCCGATTCGGGCGCGGCTCCCGGCTCGCCACCATCCACAGGCTGCTCGAGACGCGAGCGTGGAGCGGCCGAGAAGCCGGTGGCGACCACCGTGACGCGGAGCATGTCGCCGAGCGCGTCATCGACCACCGCCCCGAAGATGATGTTGGCTTCGGGATCGGCCGCCGCGCTGACGGCCTCGGCCACCTCGTTGACCTCGAAGAGCGAGAGATCGACCCCGCCACTGACGTTGAGCAGGATGCCCCGGGCGCCGTCGATGGAGGTCTCGAGCAGCGAGGAGTTGATGGCCGTGTCGGCCGCCTTCTGGGCCCTCTGCTCGCCTCGGGCCGCCCCGATGCCCATGTGGGCGGTGCCCGCGCCGGTCATGATGGTGCGCACGTCGGCCAGGTCGAGGTTGATGAGTCCCGGCACGGTGACCAGGTCACAGATGCCCTGCACGCCCTGGCGGAGCACGTCGTCGGCCATGCGCAGAGCGTCGACCATGGAGGTGCTGCGGTCGACCACCTCGAGGAGCTTGTCGTTCGGTACCACGATGACCGTGTCGGCCATGCGCCGCAGCTCGTCGATGCCCTGGCTCGCCTGAGCCTGACGCTTCTTGCCCTCGAAGGCGAACGGACGGGAGACGACCCCAATGGTGAGAGCCCCCAAGCTGCGGGCGATCTCGGCGATGACGGGGGCGGCCCCCGTGCCGGTACCGCCGCCTTCGCCAGCGGTGATGAACACCATGTCGCTGCCCTTGAGCAGCAGCTTGATCTCGTCGTAGGCGCCGTGGGCGGAGTCGTACCCGACCTGCGGATCGGCCCCCCCGCCGAGACCTTTCGTCAGGTCGCGGCCGATGCGGAGCTTGTGGTCGGCCTCGCAGGTCTGCAGGGCCTGCACGTCGGTGTTCACCGCCACGAACTCGACCCCTTCGAGCCCGGCTTCGAGCATGCGGTTGATAGCGTTGACACCGGCCCCACCCACGCCCACCACCCTGATGACGGCGGGAAAGCTCCGGGAGGGCTGGATCAACCGGCGAGAGGCTTGCGAGGGAGCCGCCGCGCCGCCTGGGGGAGGAGCCGAAACGGGACCCCCGGCAGGCCCGGCGCCGCTCGGCTCCGGAGGAGATACCCCGCCCCCGGTGGCGCGGAAGAGGTCCTCGATGCCGCTGTTGCGGATGCTAGATCTTTTTTCCATTCAGCACCTCTCTGGCCAGTGCGCGGTAGGCCTCGGCAGCGTCGCTCTGTGGGGCGTAGGCGAGGATCGAAGACCCGTGCACCGGAGCTTCCGCGAACTTGATGGTCTTCTTGACCACGGTGTCGAACACGAGGTCGCCGAAGCTCTTGCGCAGGATATCGATAGCTTCGTTGCCGTGGATGGTGCGGGAGTCGTGCATGGTCGGCAGGATGCCGCCGATGTGCACGGCTGGGTTGAGGTTCTCGCGCACGAGCTCGAGCGTGCGCTCGAGTTGCGCCAGCCCGCGCAGCGACAGGTACTCGCACTGGACGGGGACGATGACGGCGTCTGACGCGGTCAGCGCGTTGATGGTGAGCAGCCCGAGCGAGGGCGGCGTGTCGATGAGGATGAAATCGTACTGGTCGCGCACTCCCATGAGCGCCTTGCTGAGCGCGCGCTCGCGGCCGATGACGGAGGACAGCGCCAAGTCGGCTCCGGCGAGGTCGATGCTCGAGACCGCCAGGTCGATCTCGCGGCGGTAGATGACGTCGCGGATGTCGATGCCCTGCACCAGCACGTTGAACATGCTCGGGTGGACCTCATCCGGGTTCAGTCCCTGGCTCATGGTCAGGTTGCCCTGAGGGTCCATGTCGATGCCCAGGACCGCGTAGCCACCCTCGACCAGGGCGACGCCCAGGTTGAGGGTGGTGGTGGTCTTGGCCACACCACCTTTTTGATTCGCGAGAGCTATTACCCGAGACAAACGCCTCACTCCTAGCGCCGCGCTGTGCAGGAACCGCGCGCGGACAGCGCAAACATACGGCGTCTATGTGTTCGGGCCCGAGCCCGAGAATCCTTGGCCGACAGGCGTGGGTTCCTCGTGCGACTCCGGCTTACCGCCGTTGCCGGCGGTGTGACCCACGGTGGCCTCGCCTCGCAAGGAGGCGGGAGGAAGCTGGGTGGCTGTGAACGAACGCAGCTCCCTCATGTAGGCCATGTTCTCCGGTACGCGTTCCCATGCCCGGCTGATGAGCAGGCCCCAGAACCCGTACTTGTGGCTCTTGCGCACGCGACCGAGGCCGTAGAAGCGCTGATAGGACTTCATGGCCTCCTGCTGCAGATCCCAGGGCGACATGTTCTTGGGCCAGAACACCACGTGATGCCCGTCGTAGAGCGTCCAGTTGCGGGTGAAGACGCGGCCTTCGGCTTCCAACTGGGCGGTCTGGCGGGTGCCGGGCAACGGCGTGAGCAGCATGAACTGCACCGAGGTGATGTCGTGAGAGATGGCGAAGTCGGTCGTCTCCCGGAGCGTTTCGACGGTGTCCGCGTCGGACCCGAATACGAACATGCCGTGGCTCTTGATGCCGTACGCGCGCAGCGCCGCGAGGCCTCCGGCGATGTCGGCGACGCTCTGCTGCTTGTTGAAGGCAGCCAGGGTGTGGGGGTTCACCGATTCGAGACCCAGATAGACGAGGAAGCAACCGGCCTCGCGGAGCAGGTGCAACAGCTCGTGGTCGACCCTGCCGTGCTTGCATATGGAGTCGATGCGCACCTGAGCCGAGAACGGAACCTGTATGCCCTCGCGGATCATCCGGGCCAGCAGGCGCTTGGTCCGGGCTTTCGACAGGATGAAGTTGTCGTCGTAGAAGAAGATCTGCTCGGCTTCGGTCTCGCGGATGGTCGCGATGATCTTGTCGGCCGGATCGACCCGCACCTTGCGGCCGAACATCATGATCACCGAGCAGAACTCGCAATCGAAGGCGCATCCACGCGACGTCAGGATGGGCGTGGGGTTGATCTTCTCGTGGTACGCGATCATCTTGATGTCAGGTATGGGCAGATCGTCGAGCGATCGGCGCAGCGGCCTGGACGGGTTGTGGACCACCGTGCGGCCGTCGCCATGATAGGACAGGCCCAAGATGCCGTCGGCCGAGCGGTTGCCCTTGAGGAGCTCGATCAACTCGAGCAACGTCTCCTCTCCCTCGCCCCGCACGACGTAGTCGCAGAACTCCAGCGCCTCGTCGGCGAGGAAGGTGACGTGGGGACCGCCCATCACCACGGTCACGCCGGCCTCTCGGGCCTTTTCGGCGTAACGGTAAGCCTTCATGGCGGTGGACGTGATCGAGGAGACGCCCACCAGATCAGAGCTGACGACCGTGTCCCAGTCGATCTCGCCGAGGTTCTCGACGAAGATGTTGACCTCGTGACCGAGCTCCCGCAGGATCGTGCCCAACAGGGGCAGGCCCAGCCGCGGCTGTTTGATGAAGCTGTAAACGTGAAAACCGGGCGGGGCCGGTTCGATGAACGTGACCTTCAAGGGGAGACCTCGGCAAGCTTGCGGGTGTCACGGGCGCCGCCGCCGAGACGACGCGCCCCTTCGCGGGTGTACAGCGGCACGCCGCGACGCGCACCCGCAGGAGACACTTTAGACCGCGGCGGCCGGGAGGACAACCCTGGGACCAGTTACGTCGACGGAGAAGACGGGCGGAGTGAGCTGGATCGCGACCCTGCTATCGAAGCCGAGCTCGGCCCGGGCGAGGGACACCGCCTCCTGCACGGACCCCGCGGCCCTGAACCCCATGTGCTCCACGACCGCCGGGTCCTCGGCGCCGGCGACGACCACGCCGCCCAGGTGGCTGCGTGCCCGGGTCGTCCAGTACCAGGCGTAGAAGGGGTGCACCGGGTGGTACGCATGGGAGCGGCGGTAGGCCGCCTTGAGCTGGGGATCGCTGACGAACGCGTCCTGGAACTCGGCGCGCATGCGGAGCGGGTCGCGCGTGACCGGCAGCACCTCGTCCCAGAAACGCCGGTACGCGGCGTGGTGCCTGGGATGGAAGCCGGGGCGGCAGGGATTGGCCAGCACCAGCCAGCCGCCCGGCCGCGCGAGGGGCGCCTGCCGGCCGAACTGGAACGCATACCCGAGAGCCAGATTCGCCACCAGCAAGGGGTTGATCCGCGAGTGCACGGCATACGGGCTGAGATCGGGCATGCCGAGCACCAGGATGTCGGCGGGCTGCTCCATGGAGCCACGGGAGGCGCGCATGCGTTCGAGCGCGGCCGCGTGGACGAGCTCGACGTCTCCGGCCCACACCCCGGCCGGCTGATAGAACCCTCGCAGCCCGCGACGTAGGGTCCGCAGGAGAGGTCGCGGGAGGCGACTGGCGGCGCCCAGCCCCGGGGCTGGGCGCCGCAGATCCAACAGCCGCAAAGGCCCGGCCCACACTCGGTTGTTGACGACCGTCTCCACCTGGAACACCGGCACTCGTTCGCCTATGTGCCGGCCCATCTCCCAGAGGCGTCGATGCATCTCCGAGCCCGCCGGGTGCATGAGCGGGCTCTCGGCCTGCACTTCGGGGCCGTGATGCTGATCGATAGAGCGGTACGTCGAGAGTCCGCATCCGAGTGACTTGTGGCCGCCGTTCATCTCCGTCCAGGGCACTGCGACGTAGACCACCAGGTCGGCATCGGCCACCCAGCGGCTCACCTCGACCTCGAGCCCCGAGGGCGTGCGACCGAGGGATACGTTCGCGGAATCGTCCTCGGCGTCGTAGCAGTGCACGCGGTCACGGTAGCGTCCCAGCAGGCGAGGGCCGACGATAGGAGCGAGCTCCATAGTCGTCCACTGGCGGTGAAGGCCGTTGGCGCAGACGAGGGTGATGTCCGAGGGACGCACTCCGGCCGCTTCCAGGACCCGCACCACCTCCTCCAGCATGGTTCGGCGGGGATCGGCGAACGGAGGCGGCAGGGGTAGGCAGGGGTCGTCGAAAGCCACCGTGACACGCGACCCCCGCCGCGCCAGGCGAGCCAAGGGGGGCGAGCCCAGAGGCGAGGTCAGCGCATCGCGCACGGCCGCGCGATGGTCTGGGAGCGGCTCGAGCGGCGGCGGCGGCGCGATCGTCTCCACCGGACCGGGAAGAGTCCCCGAGACGAAGCCGTCGCCGCACATG
>JAJZQZ010000159.1 GCA_021802965.1 Actinomycetes bacterium | reverse complement strand
GTCTTCCTGGTGCGCCAGGGTAACCCCAAGCAGATCAAGGACTGGGACGACCTCGTGAAACCCGGCCTCCAAGTCATCACCCCCAACCCCAAGACATCAGGGGGAGCGCGGTGGAACTACCTGGCCGCCTGGGGCTACGAGCTCGGCAAGACAAACGGCGACCAGACCAAAGCGCGCGAGTTCGTTACGCAGCTCTTCAAGAACGTACCCGTGCTGGACTCGGGGGCTCGCGGCTCGACCACCACCTTCGTCGAGCGCGGCCTGGGCGACGTGCTCCTGGCCTGGGAGAACGAGGCCTTCCTGGCGGTCAACGAGCTGGGCAAGGAGAAGTTCGAGATCGTGGTGCCCTCGGTGAGCATCCTCGCCGAGCCGCCGGTGACCGTGGTCGACAAGGTCGCCGCGAAGCACGGCACGACGAAAGTCGCCCAGGCATACCTGGACTATCTCTACACCCCAGAAGGACGGGAGCTGGCGGCTAAGCACTACTACCGTCCCCGCCTGGCGTCCGTCGCGGCGAAGTACGCGAGCACCTTCCCGGAGGTGAACCTCTTCACCGTGGACGAGGTCTTCGGCGGCTGGCAGAAGGCCCAGGCCGAGCACTTCGCCGACGGCGGCGTCTTCGACCAGATCTACCAACCTAAGTAGAGGCCGGATGCAGAGAGAAGGGCGGCAAAGCCTCGCACACGGGCCGGCGACCGAAGGTCGCAGGCCGGCAGGGCCCCGACCCGCCATGGCCACGAGGGCCGCCCGCCGGGTCCTCCCGGGGTTCCGATTGAGCTTCGGATATGCAGTCGTGTACATGTGCCTGCTGGTCCTGCTGCCCCTTTCCACCCTGGTGATCACGACGGCCGGCATGAGCTGGCCCGACTTCTGGAGCGCCGTGAGCTCGCCGCGCGCGCTCGCCTCGTACGAGCTCACCTTTGGGGCCTCTCTGGTGGCTGCGGTCGTGAATGCGTTGTTCGGCCTGCTGGTGGCCTGGGTGCTGGTGCGCTACCGCTTCCCCTTCAAGGGGCTGGTGGACGCCCTCATCGACCTGCCCTTCGCCCTCCCCACCGCGGTGGCCGGCATAACCCTCACCACCGCGTACGCGCCGAACGGCTGGCTCGGCGCGCCCCTGGGCCGCCTTGGGATCAAGGCGGCCTTCACCCCCCTCGGTATCACGATCGCATTGATCTTCATCGGCTTGCCCTTCGTGGTGCGGACGGTGCAGCCCGTCCTCCAAGACATGCACGCCGAAGCGGAAGAGGCCGCTTCGGTCCTGGGGGCCTCGCGCCTACAGTCGTTCGTACGAGTCGTTCTGCCTCAGCTGTTGCCCGCCGTCCTGACAGGCTTCGTGCTCGCCCTTGCCCGCGGCATCGGGGAATATGGGTCCGTGGTGTTCATCTCCGGGAACATGCCCATGCGCACCGAGATCACCCCTTTGCTCATCGTGACCAAACTCGAACAATTCGATTACCAAGGGGCCACAGCTCTGGCGGTCGTGTTGCTGACGGCCTCCTTTGGCCTGCTATTCGGGACCAATGCCCTCCAGTGGTGGACGCGCCGACGTCTGGCCACGCCGTGACGACGACGCAGACTCAGGTCGAGCGGCCGGCCCGCGTTCCCGCCCGTGACTCGGCCCGGGCCGGCGCTCCGAGCCTGGGCCGGTGGCTGCTGACCGCAGCTGCACTCGCTTTTCTGGGGCTTTTCTTGTTCGTGCCCCTGGCGCTGGTCTTTGCCAAGGCATTGGAAAAGGGACTCTCGGCCTACGCCGCTGCCATCACCGAACCCGATGCCCTCTCGGCCATCCGGCTCACCCTGCTGGTGACGCTCATCGCGGTACCGCTGAACACCGTCTTTGGTCTTGCGGCCGGTTGGTGCATAGCCAAGTTCGAGTTCCGCGGCAAGAGCGTGCTCACGACCCTCATCGACCTCCCGCTCGCCGTGTCGCCCGTGGTCGCCGGGTTGGTGTTCGTGCTGCTCTTCGGCTCCGGGGGCGCCTTGGGGCCTTGGTTGAGCGCTCACGAAGTGAACGTGATCTTCGCCGTGCCCGGCATCGTCTTGGCCACGACCTTCGTCACCTTCTCCTACGTGGCCCGAGAGCTGATCGCCTTCATGCAGGCCCAGGGACGGGAGGAGGAGGCGGCGGCCGTCGTGCTCGGGGCCGGCGGAGTGCAGACCTTCCTGCGGATCACCCTGCCCCGTATCAAGTGGGGCCTCCTCTACGGGGTGACCCTGGCCAATGCGCGCGCCATGGGGGAGTTCGGTGCGGTGTCGGTCGTGTCGGGGCACATCCGCGGGCGGACGAACACGGTGCCCTTACACGTAGAAGTCCTCTACAACGAATACGCCTTCTCGGCCGCTTTCGCGGTGGCGTCGCTGCTGGTGCTGGTCGCACTGGTGACGTTGGTCGCGAAAAAGACGGTGGCGTGGCGTGCGAGGGTCGAGAAGAGGTGACGCCGCCATCAAGACAAGGAGCGACCATGGGACTCGAAGTCCGCGACCTTTACAAGAGCTTCGGCGAGACCCCCGCCCTGCGAGGAATCGACCTTCACGTCGCTTCCGGCTCGCTGGTGGCGCTCCTCGGGCCTTCCGGCTCGGGCAAGACGACCCTGCTGCGCGTCATAGCCGGGCTCGAGGTCCCCGACGCCGGCCAAGTGCTCATCGCCGGCGAGGAGCAGACCCGCCGCTCGCCCCGCGAGCGCAACATAGGCCTGGTCTTTCAGCACTACGCCCTCTTCAACCACCTCAGCGTCTTCGAGAACGTCGCCTTCGGGCTCAGAGTACGCCGGCGGCCGAAGGCCGAGGTCGAGGAGCGGGTGCGAGAGCTGCTGGGCTTCATCCAACTCGAGGGCTACGAGGCCCGGCGACCGGGCCAGCTCTCGGGAGGCCAGCGTCAACGGGTGGCGCTCGCACGCGCCTTGGCCGTACAACCCCGACTCCTCCTGCTGGACGAGCCCTTCGGCGCCCTCGACGCCAAGGTGCGCCAGGAGCTGCGCGCGTGGCTGCGACGATTACACGACGAGCTGCACATCACCAGCCTGTTCGTGACCCACGACCAGGACGAAGCTTTCGAAGTCGCCGACCGGGTCGTGGTCATGAACAACGGCGCCATCGAGCAAGCGGGGGCGCCCGAGGAGCTGTTCGAGTCGCCCACCAACATGTTCGTGGCCGACTTCGTGGGCGACGCCAATGTACTTCAGGGCTGCGCGAGGTGCGGGCGGGCGGTGTTCGGAGCCCTGGACATCCCGTACCCCGAGTACCAAGACGAGCAGCCGCTGGCCGCCACGGCCTACCTACGGAGCCATGATCTGGAGCTACGGCGCACCCGTAACGGGGGCGGCGAACTGCCCGTGCGCATCGTCCAGGCGCGCCGGACGGGCTCTACGGTGAAGCTGGTCCTGGTGGCGTTGCCGTGCCTTTCCACCCTGCACCTCGATATGCGGCCCGAAGAGTGGCGCCGGCTGGAGCTGCAGCCCGAGGATACGGCGTACCTAGCCGTGCACCGGGCGTCGGTATTCACGCGCCGGCCGGGTTCGGAAGAGGCCTTCGACTCGTGGACCTCATCGGGGCTCTGAAGCCTCCGCCCATCCCCGTGGCGACGAAGCCGCCGTCACGCCCGCCGTATCAGCACCCGCCAGTGCCCATCCTCGGCCTGCACGGCCAGCACGTCGTTGCCGTCTTTTGCGGTGCTCTCCGGCACGTTTCGCGCCCCGGCCTGGTCGAGCAGAACCGATAGGACCTCTCCCGGCGCCATCTGGCTCAGGCGGAGCTTGGTCTTCACGTAGTTCAGCGGGCAGACCACACCGCGAAAGTCCACTTCGGCGTCTGCGCCGCAAGAAACGGCGACCTCGACAGCTTCGCCGGCCGCGACTTCCTCCAAACTCGCAGCCGAGGAGCGGAACCGCAGCGAATCGTCGAGCGAGACATAAAGAGCGCGCACCGCCTCGATCAGACCCTCCGCCAACCCGGCGACGGCACTCCCAGCGAGCGCGGCCTCACGGTCGTCTTGGTCGAGAGCGCGTCGAGCGGCGGACACGAGGGGGGCGAACGACCCATCGACCAAGCCCTCGTCCAAGAAACAGCGGGTGAAGAGCTCCAGGGCCTGAGACTCGTCCTCGGCCTCTTCGCCCTTGGTCACCAGCAAAGCCCGGGCAGCGTGGACCGTGGCGGCGAACGGGCGCCCGTCCCCGAGGGCGTCGCCGGCGCCCGCCAGGTCGAGCTCGATCAGGTCGAACACGCCCGCCCCGCACTCCCCCGGACCTCTGCCGGCCAGGGAGAACGGCTCATCCGCGCCCCAGTCGCGAGCGTAGGCCTCGTCGCCCTCCGGAACGATCCGATGCAGTCGAACCAGCTCCGCAGCTACCGTACGGCCCTCGCCGGCGAGGAACTCCTCGTACCCCAGTCCCGAGGCGGCGTACGCGCGGAGGAAGGAGGAGAGAAACGCCGGTACGTTCCGCGCAGGGAGGGCATCGCGGCCCTCGGCCAGCCTCGCCCGCCCCACACCCACGCGCCCGCCCAGTTGCAGGCTGTAGTGCGGCACCAGCCGGCCACCGATGCGCCGCGCGCCGCCGAAGAAGCCGACGTCGGCGATGGGGTGACGACCGCACGAGTTGGGGCAGCCGCTGATCTGCACACGCAGATCGCCGAGCGCATCCAGATCGGGGCCCCATGAGTGCAGCTCGTCGACCACCGCAGTCGCGAGTCCCCGAGACAGGCACATGCCCAGCCGGCAGGTGGACGATCCCGTGCAGGAGACGGCGTTGCGCACTACGGGGGCAACCGCCTCTCCCAGACCCAGCGATAGGAGGGCCGTCCAGACAGCGTGGAGATCCGCCTCGCCGACCCAGTGGATCGCCAGGTTCTGGGCGGGGGTTGCGTACAGGACCCCATCGGCGAGCAACTCGGCAATGGCCGCCAGTCCGTCGAGTTGCTCGGCTGTAACGTCGCCCAGGACCAGAGGGACGTGCACGAGGAAGTAGCCCGGCTGCCGCTGCCGCTCGGTGTTGTTCTTCAGCCAGGGCCCGAATCCGCCCTCTTCCGATACGTCCGAGGCAACAGGGGGATCTATGGCACGGAGCGAGGACGCCGCCACCGTCGGGCCACCCACTGATGCCTGTGTCAGTCCGCCTGCCGACACCAGCCCTTCGAGCTCGGCCCGGTAGGCTCCGCGGAAGGCTTCGATGCCCATCTGCTCCACCAGGAAGCGCAGCCGAGCCCGGTGCCTGTCGCGGCGGTTCCCGAGCCGATCGTAGACCCGCTTGATCGCTTCGGCCACCAGGAACGCGTCGTCCACGGGTACGAACTCCTCCAGGAGATCCGCGAGGCGGCTGTGCGCGCCCATCCCGCCGCCGACGTAGACGGCGAAGCCACGTTCTCCTGCCCGCTCACGCGCCACAAACCCCACGTCTTGCACGGTCGCCCCGGCGCAGTCATCGTCGCACCCGGAAAACCCGATCTTGTACTTGCGCGGGAGCTGCAGGCTGAGCGGATCGTCGAGCAATCGGCCGGTGAGCTCGGACACCCACGGCGTGACGTCGAACACCTCGCGGGAGCATACGCCCGCCGCGCAGCAGGCGGACAGATTGCGCACCGAGTTGCCTCCCCCGCCTTTGGTGGACAACCCGCCCGCAGTCAGGTCGACCAGTGCGCCGTGGATGCGATGAAGAGCCACCCCGTGCACCTGCAGGTCCTGGCGGCTGGTGACGTGCAGCTGGGTCCTGCCATAGCGCCGGGCCACATCCGCGGCCACTCGGGCTTCGGCGGCGCTCAACCGGCCGGCCACCAGCCGCACCCGCAGCATGAAGGAGCCGTCGGTCCGCTCCTCGTAGACACCGTTCGGGACGCGGAACGCGCGGAACTCGGCCGGTGGGAGCTCCCCCGCCTCCACCCGATGCACCAGTGAGGCGAAGCGATCGAGAGTCCCTCCATCAATCAGATGCGGCGCCGATCTCATCAGGTCGATCTCCCTCTGTTCAGACACCCGGCAGACCGTCGTCGCCCAGGATGTCCGCGTAGTAGCTTGCGTACTTGAACCCGCCGTCGGGCGAGATGGCGACCGCGACCCCTTCCGCTCCCCGGCCGGCGCAGGCGGCGGCGGCCCGGATGATCGCGCCGGTGGAAGGACCCACGATCAATCCTTCCTCACGGAACAGCCTCTTTGTCATGGCGTAGGCCGCTCCGTCGTCTACGCGCATCACCTCATCGATGAGAGATGGATCGAGGATGGTCGGCTGCTTCGACTCCTGCAAGTTCTTGAGTCCGGGGAGCCTGTGACCCCTCTCCGGCTCGACCGCTACGATCCGCACGGCCGGATCTTGCTCCTTGAGGTAGCGGCCCACTCCTGTCAGCGTGCCGCACGTGCCGTAACCGGCGAAGAACGCGCTCACTCGCCCTTCGGTCTGCCGCCAGATCTCGGGGCCGGTCGTCTCGTAGTGGGCACGGACGTTGTCCTGGTTCTCGTACTGGTTAGGCATGAGATAGCCTTCGCCGCCGGCGCTATTGACGATGGAGTGAGCTAGGGCGATGGCTCCGTCCTTGGGATGGTCGATAGGGCAGAGATCGTCCGGGGTCGGCCAAACGGTCGCACCCAACATCCGCAGCAGTACCTGCTTCTCCAGGGGCACGGCGTCGGGGATGGTCACGGTCAACTTGAGTCCCAGCAGTGCCGCGAGAGCAGCGAGGGCGATCCCCGTGTTACCCGAGGTCGGCTCGACCAGCTCCCGGCCGTCGAGTTCCCCGCGCTCCTGCAGGCCCTTCAGAAGATACAGCGCGGTGCGATCCTTGATGGAGCCGAAGGGGTTCATCCCTTCGAGCTTGGCGAACACCTGGAGCGGCCCGGGACCAACCACCCGGTTGAGGCGCACGAGCGGGGTCGGTTGAGCCGGGCTGCCGATCAACTGCCGGATGTCGGTGAACCGCCTAAGCTCGGGGTCGGCGGGCATGCCAGACACACCCGCGGTCGCCGCCACACCCGGTGTGACCTCAGGCAACGCGCCCCTGACCACGCCGCCCCCGACGATCTCATAGTCTTCGATGATCACGAAGCGATTGGTGTCCTGTAGCTCGCCGAGGGCGTCGAAGGCGAGCGGCTGCTCGCATACCACAATGCAGTCGGCCACGGCATGACGCGGCACCGCCGCGGCGTCGGCCGACGTGGAGAGACTCGACGCGTCAAGAAGGCACTGCACCTTCTCGAGGCGTGCCGGCACCTTGGCCGTCCCCACCCGCAAGAGATACCGCTTCTCGGGGACCATCGGAGCACGGCCGAGCCAGAAGAGGCTGGCCTCCAGACGGGCGGCCACAGAGGGACCGGGTTCGCCGACTTTGGAGACGACGTCGCCTCTGCGCGCGTATATCTGCTCGTGGAGGGTGAAGCCGACGGCGTCTCCTGGACCCGGGGGAGAGGCAATCCCGCCTACAGGGAAACGCTCGAGCGACCGCACCCGGGCTCGTGTGCCCGACGGATGGAACACCACTTCGTCACCCGGGGCCAGGCTTCCCGATGCGACGGTCCCGGCGACGATCCGGCGCGTGTCGCCCTGCCCCGTGAACTTGTACACATCCTGTACGGCCAGGCGGAACGGCAGGTCGGCGTCGGCCTCGGCTTCAGGGAAGCCGTCGAGGATCTCCACCACATTGGGCCCGCGGTACCATTCCATGGCAACCGGGGGACCGGTCAGGTTTTCGCCGGCCGAGCCGCTGACGGGCAGAAAGGCCACCGGGTCGACGCCGATCTCGTGCAGGAACGAGCGGTACTCGCGCTCGATCTCGTTGAACCGGCTCTGCCGGTAGCCCACCAGGTCCATCTTGTTCACCAGCACCGCCACCTGCTCGATCCCGAGCATCGACAGCAGGAAGCCATGCCTGCGCGAGTTCTCACGCACCCCCTCGTCGGCGTCTATCACCAGCAGGGCCGCGTCGGCTCGGGAAGCCCCGGTGACCATGTTCTTGAGAAACTCCACATGCCCGGGGGCGTCGATGACGACGTAGTGCCGCCTGGCCGTCTTGAAGAACACCCGAGCAGAATCGATGGTGATGCCCTGGGCCTGCTCGTCCTTCAGCGCGTCCAGCAGGAAGGAGTACTCGAACGGCTTGGAGTTCCGGCGGCAGCGATCCTTCACCTGCTCCAGCTTGCCCTGGGGAAGGCTTCCCGTGTCGGCCAGCAGCCGGCCGATCACGGTCGACTTGCCGTGATCCACGTGGCCGACGATGACCACGTGCAGCGCGGCGGCGGTCTCAACCACGGCGTCCGGCGGTTCCCGGAGATCCGAGCTC